>CAZOMZ010000073.1:0-8327 GCA_964581065.1 uncultured Loktanella sp.
TCAAAGTTCAGCGTTCCTGTCAGGCCATAGAGCAGGCCGATGCCGGTCAGGAAAAAGATCGTCGAGATCAGGTTGAGGGCCACATATTTCACGCCCCCGTCGATCTGTTCCCGCCCGCCCATCAGCACCAGAAGGCCGAACGAGGCGATCAGCATGACCTCGAACCAGACGTAGAGGTTAAAGAGGTCGCCCGTCAGGAAAGCACCGGTCACACCGGCAATCAGCACCTGAAACAGACCGTGATAGCCCAGACGCTCTTGTGCCTCGGTCACATCGCCCATGGCGTAGATCGCCACGGCAAAACCGGTGATCGCGGTGATCAGGACCATAACGGCCGAGAGAAGGTCCGCGACCAGCGTGATCCCGAACGGGGCCGCCCACTGGCCCATCTGTGCCGCAACCACACCCTGATCCAGCACAATCGCCATCAGCACGATGGATGCCACCAGACCCGCGCCGGACCCGATCACCGAGACCCACTTGCCGCTGGCCGAATGCCGCAGCAGATAGGTGATCACGGCCGTCGCAAACGGGATGATCAGCGGAAGGGAAAGATACCAGCTCATGTATTTTGGTCTTTCGGTTCAGCGACGCGCATCTCGTCGGTATTGAGGGTGCCAAGCGACTGATAGGCGCGGAAGGCAAGGATCAGGGCAAAGGCAAAGAGGCCAAAGCCGATCACGATTGCCGTCAGGACCAGCGCCTGGGGCAGGGCGTTTGCGACCTCGCTCACGGGCGCATCGACACCGTCCGGCACCAGCGGCGGCGCTCCCGGTGTCAGGCGTCCTGCAACAAAGATCGTCAGGTTCGCGGCGTTCGACAGAAGGATCAGGCCAAAGAGGAACCGCAACAGGCTCCGCGCCAACATCAGATACACCGACGCCGCAACTAGAACACCGATGAGCAAAGACAGGAGTTGTTCCATCAGACGCTCTCCTCCAGCGCGAAGGTGATCGACAGGACGGCCCCGAGCACGACGAGATAGACGCCAATGTCAAAGACCAGCACCGACGAAAGCGGGATGCCCTTGTCGGTTTCGGTTGCGCCGATGAACAGCCACTGTCCGGTAAAGAACCCGTCGCCAAAGGCCACGGCCATGACGCCGGCCAGCAGCGCAATACCAAGGCCAGCCCCTGCGATACTGCCGGGGTCGAACCGCAGCGCGCGTTTGGCGTCCTCGGTGCCCACGGCAATCGCATAGACAACAAAGCCCGTCGCGGCGATCAGCCCGCCGATGAACCCGCCACCGGGCGCGTTATGGCCGCGCAGCAGCATATAGACCGAGAAGATCAGCAAGAGCACCGCCAAGAGCCGCGCGCCCGCCCGCAGAATGACCGAATTCATGGCTTGTCCTCCTCGGGCTTGGCCCTGAGCAGGGCGAAGATGCTGATGGCGGCGATCAGGACCACGGCGATCTCACCGAACGTATCCAGCGCACGGAAGTCCACAAGGATCACGTTGACGATGTTCTGGCCAAAGGCCTCGGGCCAACTGGCGGTCTCGAAGAAGCTCGTCAGTTCGCGGTCGATGGGGCCGGCGGTAACCTTCATCAGGATGATTGTCGTGACGACGCCAAAGCCAAGGGCCATGAGCGCATCAAACGGGCGCTTGGCGGGGCTGTCCTTGTCAAGCGCCGGCAGTTTCAGGGCTGCAGCGGCGAAAAGCACCACAACCAGCGTTTCCACCAACAATTGCGTGATCGCCACGTCAGGTGCGGAGTAGAGAATAAAGATCATCGCCATGCCGATGCCGACCACGCCAAGGCCCGCAATCGCGGTGATGCGCGACTGGGTGATCACTGTCAGACCCGTGCCCAGCAGAACCAGCAGGAATACCAGCCAGTCCCAAAGCGCTATTTGCGGCCAGCCCACGGATGGAATGCCGGTGGTCTGGGTGAATAGCGTATAGGCCAGCGCGACCAGCGCCGTGGCGAAGGTCACGAACATATAATGCTTGAGAACACCCGTCTGGATCACGCGGGTCAGCGCCTTTGAACCGGCTGCCACACCCGCCATCAGCCTGTCCCAACCGTTGTCGAAACTCGGTGCAGCTTCGGTCATACGGATCAGCATGGCCCGCAGCCGCAGCTTGCCCGCATAAAGCGCGAAACCGATCACGAAGGTCGCGATGCTCAAAAGCAGCGGCAGGTTCACACCGGCCCAGAGCTTGAGCTCTTTGGCGGGTTCGGCATTGCCGACAATGGCGGCCACCGTCGGGGTGACCAGTGCTTGCAGGGTTTCGGGGAAGATCCCGAAGATCGCGCCCAAAAGCGCCAGCACAACAGGGCCGACCAGCATGGGCCAAGGGGCTTCGGTCACGTTGGGGATCGGGTCGCCGGATTTGCTCCAGAACGGACGGAAGGACACGATGCCCGCAATCGCCACCATCAGCGCACTGGAGATCAGGAAGGCACCGGCAACCAGCCACGGCTCGGAGGCGACGGCGAGCGCGCCCGCATATTTCAGCTCTTTACCGATAAAACCGAGGAAGGGTGGAAAACCGGCCATCGAAAGCGCGGCAATCCCTGCGGCAATCGCCGTGATCGGCATTGCCCTGGCCATACCGAACAGTTTGTTTGCCTCGCGCGTGCCGGTTTGCGCATCCAGAATGCCCACCACAAGGAACAGCGCGGCCTTGTAAAGCGAGTGCACCACAAGAAATGTCGCGGCAGCCGTGATCGTATAGCCGTTCTCATTGCCCAAGAGCAGTGTCAGCGCGCCAAGGGCCATCAGCGTTGTGTAGGCCAGCGCCAGCTTGAGGTCTGTCTGGCGTAAAGCCATGACCGAGGCGAAAACCATCGTGATCGCGCCTGCAATCGTCAGCGTCCAGAGCCAGACATCGGTGCCGGCAAGCGCAGGATGTGTCCGCGCGAGCAGGTAGACGCCTGCCTTCACCATCGTGGCCGAGTGAAGATAGGCCGACACGGGCGTCGGGGCCGCCATCGCATTGGGCAGCCAGAAGTGCAGGGGGAACTGTGCCGATTTGGTAAATGCTCCTGCGAGGACCAGCAAAAGGATCGGCAGATACATCACGCTGCCGGTCAGCACGCCGTCCATGGCGTTGATCTCGGACATCTCGAAGGTGCCGGCGGCATTGCCGATCAGGATGATGCCCGCGAGCAGGGCCAGACCACCAATGCCGGTCATCAAAAGCGCCTGCAGGGCCGAGCGGCGCGACTTGGGCGTGTTGTGATTGAAGCCGATCAGCAGATAGGAGGTGATCGTCGTCAGTTCCCAGAAAACAAAGAGTGCCAGCAGGTTATCCGAAATCACCAGCCCGATCATCGCCAGCATAAAGCTGGTCAGATAGAACGAGAACCGCGCCTGATGCACATGGCCCGCCAGATAGCGCGCGGAATAAAGCATCACCAATGCCCCGATGCCGGTGATCAGCAAGGCAAAGGTCAGGCTGAGGCCGTCGATATAGAAACTGACGTTCACACCAAGGCTGGGCACCCATTCCCAGACGAAACGCAGCGTGTCGCCTGCCGCGATCACGGGGATCATCTGGGCGAACCAGACAAACAGCGAGCCTGCGATAATGACCGGCAGCAGTCCTGCAGCCGTGATCCAGCGGGTGGGCGTTGAGCTATCCAATGGGCTATCCGATGTCAGTGTTGCGCGCGCGTGCAGGAGGTAGCGCCAATTTCGCCGCAGGCAATCACATCCAATGCCCGATGGCTATGGCCAATCAGGCCAAACGGTCTTGTTGCGATCACGCGCATGCTGTCCCTCTGGTTGCCGCTTTATTGGTCAAGTGCGACTGGATGTAGCAGTTCAATTGAGATAATAAAGCTAATGAAGTCGTAAAGTTTGATAGGAAAAACCTATTGAGGGGTGCCATGGAAAAACTGCCCAGCCTACGCCAGCTTCGCTACCTCGTGGCGCTCTCTGAAGCGCGCCACTTTCGCAAGGCTGCCGAAGCGATGGGGATCAGCCAGCCGTCTCTCAGCCTGCAGATCGGCAATCTCGAGGACATGCTTGGCGTGCAACTTGTCGAACGTGGACGTGGTCCGGTCACTTTGACGCCCGAGGGCCGCGAGGTTCTGGTGCGTGCTGCAAGGGCAGTGGATGAGGTGCACGGGATTGTTGATTTCACATCGGCGCTCAAGTCCGGCATGGCGGGAACGATCCGGCTGGGCACCACACCGACGATTGGCCCGTATCTGATGCCTTATGTGGTCGAGCGGCTGCACGCGCGTTACCCCGACCTGCGGCTTTATATCCGCGAGGTTGCCCCGCGCGACCTGCGCGGCGAATTGCTTGGCGGTGGTCTGGATGTCATCCTGACCCAGTTGCCTGAGGGCGGGGCGGACCTGACCACGCGGCGGCTGTTCCGTGAACCGCTGCTTCTGGCGATGCCCGACGATCATCCGCTTGCTGCAAGGGATGACGTGACCGAGGCAGATCTTGCCGATCTCAACGTCCTGTCCATCGGTCCCGATTATGCGCTGCATGCGCAGATTGCGGCACTCTGCCATCAATACGGTGCGATCATTGCGCGGGACTATGAGGGCACGAGCCTTGATGCGATCCGGCAGATGGTTGGCATGGGAATGGGGGTTGCGTTCCTGCCGCGCCTTTATGCGCGCTCGGAGATCGACGGGCGTGGCAGCAATGTGATTGTCAAACCGTTTCGCAGGAATACCGTGATGCGCTCGATCGGTGTGGTCTGGCGGAGTGCGGCCGGATCAGCCATGTATGACCGCCTTTGGGATGTGGTGCGCGAAGCGGCGCGTCAGCACCTGCAGGGCGGGCCGTCGCCGTTGATCCTGGATTGAGCAAGACAAGAAAAAAGCGCCCTTGGGCGCTTTGGTTTGGTCAGCCGCCCCAGCTTCTGATGGGGCCGCAATCCATGTGGACGAAGTTGGATCGACCATAGCGCCCGACACCCCCTGCACGACAGGCAAGGGCGGCATTGGCAATCTGGCTCGTCGTGCGGCTTTGCAGGCGCAGGTCGGCTGCCTGACCGGTCATATGCAAGGAATTGCGGGCAACGCCGCGGTTGCCCGACCGCAGCATGCTGTTGGTCTGTGGCGACCGGTAGCCCGACAAAAGCTGATAGGGTTCTTCGGTATCCAGAAGATTGCGCGCCGCCGCCATGATATCGATTGTGCGCAGGTCCATCTGGACTGCCTCGCCCGTGCGCCAGTCGCGCATGTGAAGATTGATCTCGCGCAGTGCCTCGCCGATGTATTCGCCTTCGATCCAGTAGATCGTGTCCAGACGTTCGCCCGTCCGGCCCGAGAACATCGCAATCCGGCGCACATCGCCTGCGCCGCGCAAAAAGCCTGCTGCATTGGAATAGGTCGGTGCCGCCGCGACTGCGGTTGCTGCAAAAGCGCCCAAAAGGCCACGCCGGGTAAACCCAGAGGAGTTCTTCTTGTCCATGTTGTTAGCGCCTGTCCCGTGCTCAACTAACGCTGCTTTACAGCAGCTTGGTTACCTTCATCTCCCCAGATGCATCAAGTTTATGGCATATTTCGAATCGATGACCAAGAGGTCTTAGCCACTTTTTGCTTAACAAGTGGGAAATTGGCGTGATTTCGCGCAGTTTTGACGTTGCGACATCTTTGTCACGTTTTCGGGGCGTGCAACCGCGCAACACTCGCAATCGGCGAAGGCACCTCGCGGTTTTGTCAATGGACAGCCCCACGCTGCCAGATATGGATACATGTGAACCTCGAAATTTTTCATTCAATATTAGTGATTACGCCGGCGGACTGAACAAATGCCTCATAAGACAGCGAAACCGACCTTTCATCTCCTGCGAGTAGTGGCCCTGATGGCGGTTGCTCTATTTGCCGCGCTGCCTGCGCAGGCGCAAAGCCAGATCACGCCGTTCCAGCAGGCTGTTGCGCAGGCTGTGTCAGGTGACGAAACGCTTGCGACCTTCTACCGCGAACGCGGGTTTCAAGGCATCTGGAGCGGGCGTGGGGACAGCGACCGGCGCAATGCATTGCTCGCTGCATTCGAATCGGCGGGTGACCACGGACTGCCTGCGCAGAAGTATGACGCACGCGACCTGATGGCCCGTTTGCAGGCTGCAACGACACCACAGGAACAAGGCCGTCTTGAGGTCGCGATCTCGCGCCAGTTCCTTGACTATGCCCGCGACATCCAGACCGGCATGCTGGTGCCGTCTCGCATCGACGATGCGATTGTCCGGCAGGTGCCCTTGCGCTCGCCGGTCAGCACCTTGCGCGCATTTTCCCAATCCAGCCCTGCCGCCTTCCTGCGGTCCTTGCCGCCGGCGTCTCCGGAATACACCCGTCTGCTGGCCGAAAAGATGCGTTTCGAGCGGATCATCGGCACGGGCGGATGGGGTCCAACGGTGCCCGGCAGCAAGTATGAGCGCGGTGATAGCGGTGCCGGTGTTGTCGCCTTGCGCAACCGTCTGATTGCCATGGGCTTTCTTGAACCCACGACAACCCAGACCTATGACGACACGATCTTTTCGGCGGTCCAGCAGTTCCAGCTGGCGCATGGTCTTGCGACCGACGGCACGGCGGGGCGCGGCACGCTGGAGGAAATGAACGTCTCGCCCGAGCGGCGTCTGCAATCCATCATCGTTGCAATGGAACGTGAACGCTGGATCAACCGCCCCCGCGGCGAGCGGCATATCTGGGTCAACGTCACCGACTTTACCGCCAAGATCATCGACAACGGCGAAGAGACATTTTCGACCCGCTCGGTTGTCGGCGCGCGCTATGACGACCGTGCGACGCCAGAGTTCTCGGATGTGATGGAATTCATGGTGATCAACCCGAGCTGGTATGTTCCCCGTTCGATCATCACCAAAGAATATCTGCCGCAGTTGCAGCAGAACCCGACTGCTGTCAGCAACCTGCTGATCACCGACCGCAGCGGGCGTGTCGTTGACCGCTCTACGGCCGATTTCTCGGGCTATACCGAGGCGAACTTCCCTTACTCGATGCGCGAACCCCCAAGTCAGGGCAATGCGTTGGGGCTGGTGAAATTCATGTTCCCCAACCGCTATAACATCTACCTGCACGACACCCCTGCCAAGAGTCTCTTTGGCCGCGAAGTGCGGGCCTATAGCCACGGCTGTATCCGTCTGGCCGATCCGTTCGATTTTGCCTATGCGCTGCTGGCGCGGCAGACGAGCGATCCGGAGGGGTTCTTTCAGTCAACGCTCGCGACAGGGCGTGAAACCCGTGTTGATCTGCGTGAACCTGTGCCGGTCCACATAGTCTATCGTACGGCTTACACGCAGGCCGATGGCCGCACCCAGTTCCGCCGCGACGTTTACGGCCGAGACGGGCGCATCTGGAACGCGCTGGCACGCGAAGGGGTGGTCCTTCGCGCCGTTGGAGGCTAAATCTGACGGCGGAATTGATCCGGGGTCAGCATGGCACATTCAGTCAAAGACATCGCAGCGGCGCTGGGGGCAGAGGCCTTCGGCGCCGTTGACCTTTTGATCTCGGGCGCATCGGAACCGGCGAATGCGGGACCGGACGACCTTGCCCTCGCGATGACCCCTGCCTACGGCCCCGCACTGGCGCAGGGCCAGGCGCGGGTGGCCGTCGTCTGGCCGGATGCGGATTGGGAGGCGTTGGGCCTTGAGGCCGCGATCATCGCGCCGCGCGCCCGTCTGGCGATGGCAGGGCTGACGCAGATGTTGGACGCGCCGCTTGACGGTGTGGGGATCAGCGAAGCTGCGTTGATCGATCCCGCAGCCAAGATCGGGAGCAATGTCACCATCGGCGCGTTTGCGGTGATCGGCGCGGATGCTGTGATTGGCGACGGGACATGGATCGGTGATCATGTGAGCATTGCAGGCGGGGTCAAGATCGGCAGCGATTGCCAGATCCACGCCGGTGTGAGGCTCCAACGGAACGTGCGCGTTGGTTGTCGCGTGATCCTGCAACCCAATGTCGCGATCGGCGGCGACGGGTTCTCTTTTGTGACCGCCGAACCCTCGAACGTCGAAAAGGCCCGCGAGAGCCTTGGCGAGGCCGTGATGGAAACACCCGCAGACCCGCGTTGGCACCGTATCCATTCGCTTGGCGGGGTCGAGATCGGCGATGACGTCGAGATCGGCGCGAACTCTTGCGTCGATGCGGGCACCATCCGTGCAACCCGTGTGGGGCAGGGCACCAAGATCGACAGCCTCGTGCAGGTCGGTCACAACGTGATTGTGGGTGCGCATTGTCTGCTCTGTGCGCAGGCCGGTGTGGCAGGATCAACCGTCATCGGTGACCGTGTGGTCGTCGGTGGTAAGGCGGGTGTGGCCGACAACCTCAAGGTCGGCGACGATGTGGTGCTGGGGGGCGGAACAATCGTGCTGTCCAACGTGCCTGCGGG
>CAZOMZ010000074.1:0-8235 GCA_964581065.1 uncultured Loktanella sp.
TCCTGTTCGTCGTGCTGCCGTTGATGAAACCCGCCCTTGCGGCATTGGCAGTACTGATCTTTACCTTCATCTGGAACGACTATTTCTGGGCAGTCGTGCTGACCCAAGGGCCTGACGCACAGCCGGTGACCGCAGGGATTACCGAGTTCAACTCGCAATTCCGCGCGGCCTATCATCTGATGAGCGCCGGTTCCATCGTGGCAGCCCTGCCGCCGGTTGCGATGTTCTTCCTGATGCAGAAACACTTTATCGCGGGCTTGACCCTCGGAGCCGTGAAGTAACGACATGAACCGCACCTATCGGATTGACGATGCCCGCCAGACACTGGTTCTGGCGGCGAAAGGCGACCGCCTGCCACAAGTGGTCTATTGGGGCGCACGCCTGCCGGATGGCGAGGATCTGGAGACGCTCCACGCAGCCCACGTCATTGATGTGACCGGCGGCATGCTGGATGAAAACCCCGATCTGTCGCTCTGCCCGGAGGCAACGCGGAGTTTCCCGGGCCAGCCTGGACTGATCCTGCGTGACAGTGACGGCACGCCGCTGCTGCCGAAGTTCTGCTATGACAGCCACGACCAGAACGGCACGCTTGCCCTGATTTACCGCGATGACGCGAACGGCCTGACGCTGACCTTCACCTTCGTCAGCGATGACGAAACCGGCATTATCACCTGCCAGACGACGCTGGATGCGACGCGGCCCGTGCATCTGCACTGGCTGGCCGCCCCCGTTCTGCCCGGCCCGCAGCAATCGGACGAGATGATCGACTTTGCCGGGCGCTGGATCGGTGAGTTCCAGACAAACCGCACAGCATGGTCGCCAGGCATGCGCTACCGCGAAAACCGCACAGGCCGGACGGGGCACGAACACTTTCCCGGCCTGATCGTGCCCTGCCGTGGTGCGACGAATACCCAAGGCGAGGCCTATGCCTTTCACTATGGCTGGTCCGGCGGCCATCGCATGATCGCCGAGGAATTGCCCGACGGGCGTCGCCAGATCCAGTGGGGCCATGCCGCACGGATGGAGACCGAAGCCGCCACACGCTTCACAACCGCACCGCTCTACATCACTTATTCCGACAGTGGTTTGAACGGCTGCGCGATCGCCTTTCAGCGTCACCTGCGGGACCGGATCGTCACCTGGCCGAAACCGGACGCGCCGCGCCCTGTGCACTACAACTGCTGGGAAGCAGTCTATTTCGACCACAAAATCCCCGTCTTGCAGGATATCGCCAACCGCGCCGCGGCCCTGGGGGCCGAGCGGTTCGTGCTGGACGATGGCTGGTTCGGCAACCGCGACGACGACACCCGTAGCCTGTCGGACTGGACAGTGGATCCGCGCAAATACCCTGACGGGCTGCATCCGCTGATCGACCATGTGCACGGGCTGGGGATGAGCTTTGGCATCTGGTTCGAACCCGAGATGATCAATGAAGACAGCGACATCCACCGCGCCTATCCGCATTGGGTTCTGGGCAGCGAGGACCAGACGCTGGGTCGGCAGCAGAAGGCGCTGAATATGGCGCTGCCAGAGGTGCGCGAATACCTTTATGACCGGATGTCGGCGATCCTGCGCGAGTATGAAATCGACTACATCAAATGGGACCACAACCGCGTCCTGCCGATGCCGGATGCGTCGCAGACCCGCGGGTCCTATGCCCTGATTGACCGGCTGCGCGCAGACTTCCCAAAAGTCGAGATCGAAAGCTGCGCCTCGGGTGGCGGACGGATCGACTTTGGTATTCTGCAACGCACGCAACGGGTCTGGCTTTCTGACAGCAACGACGCGCTGGAGCGGCTGCGCATCCAGCACGACGCCGCGCTCTTCCTGCCGTTGGCCGTGACCGGTAGCCATGTCGGACCGCGCCACTGCCATACCTCTGGCCGCGTGCTCGACATCTCGTTCCGCGCTTGGGTCGCCGCCCAGCGCCATATGGGGTTCGAGATGGACCCGCGCGAGCTGGATGAGACCGAAGTCGCCGTGCTGACCGAAGTCACCCGCTGGTGGAAGGCCAACCGCGACTGGATGACCCGTGCCGATATCCTGCGGCTGGACAGCGCCGATCCGGCCGTCATCGCCGAAGAGCAATTGGCGCAGGACGGCGACCGTTTTGTTGTTTTTGCGGGCAAGGCGGCAACCAGCGCCCAGATCGCCCCGCGTCCCTTGCGCCTGACGGGACTTGATCCGCACGCCACATATCGTATCACGCTGGCCAACAGAAACAGCCTGCACCGCCTGTCGCGGGGGACGACAGCCTTGAAAGACAGCGCGCTCGACCTTTCGGGCAGCTATCTGATGCATCATGGCATCACACTACCGTGGTCATTCCCCGAGCGGATGTGGGTCGTAGAAGGGCAGAAACTATGAACACCGCTGTCACGCCAGCATGGATTGCCGTGGACTGGGGCACCAGCAACATGCGGGCCTGGGCGATGTCCGCCTCGGGCACCGTGCTGGCCGAAGCAGCCTCTGCCAAAGGTATGGGGAGCCTTGCGCGCGACGCGTTCGAAGCGGCCTTGCTTCAGACCATTGATCCCTGGCTTGACGGTCCTGTCGATGTGATGGCCTGCGGGATGGTCGGTTCGCGTCAAGGCTGGGTCGAGGCAGCCTACGCCAGCACACCCTGCGCCGCCCTGCCAGAAGGTCTGACGCGCGCGCCCACGCAGGATCCGCGCCTGCGCGTCCACGTCATCTCTGGCATCAAACAGATGTCCCCTGCAGATGTGATGCGCGGCGAGGAAACGCAGATCGCGGGCTTTCTCGCGCTCAACAAGAACTGGGATGGCGTCATCTGTCTGCCCGGAACCCATACAAAATGGGTCCATGTCAGCGCGGACGAGGTTGTCAGTTTCCAGACATTCATGACCGGCGAGCTTTTTGATGTTATCAGCAGCCAGACAGTCCTTCGCCACTCGGTTGCGGCCGAAGGGTGGGATGAGGCCGCCTTTGACGAGGGTGTCTCCATCGCCATGGCGCGGCCCGAACGTCTGGCTTCGCGGTTGTTTTCCTTGCGGGCCGAGGGGCTGCTGAACGGACTTGACGGTGCTGCGGCGCGCGCGCATCTGTCCGGCCTCTTGATCGGGGCGGAATTGGCAGGCGCAAAGCCCTATTGGTTGGGCCAGCAAATTGCAGTCATTGGCGATGGCACGCTCTCGGGGCATTATGTCAGGGCGCTTGCCGCGCAATCGGCCCCGGCAACGCAGGTCAATGCGACCGCCGCCACATTGGCAGGCCTCAGTGCTGCCTACCGCCGCATGAAAGGATAGACCGATGGACAGACCGCTGATCGCCATCCTGCGCGGGATCACGCCGCCCGAGGCCGTGGCCGTGGCCGAGACCCTGATTGACGCAGGCATCACCAAGATCGAAGTGCCGCTGAACTCGCCTGATCCGTTTGACAGCATCAAGGCCATGGCCGACGCCTGTGGCGACCGTGCGCTGATCGGTGCGGGCACCGTGCTTTCAGTCGAGGATGTGGGCCGCGTGGCGCAAGCCGGAGGCAAACTGATCGTGTCGCCCAACTGTGATCAGCGGGTCATTGTCGCGACCAAAACAGCAGGCATGGAAAGCTGGCCCGGTGTGATGACCCCGACCGAGTGCTTTGCCGCGCTCAAGGCTGGCGCAGACGGGCTCAAGATCTTTCCTGCCAGCCTACTCGGCCCCGAAGGGATCAAGGCGATCCGTGCTGTGCTGCCCAAAGGCACCCAGGTCTACGCCGTGGGCGGCGCAGGGGCCGATAACTTTGCCGAATGGATGGCCGCGACTGCGGACGGTTTCGGCATTGGCTCGGCGCTCTACAAGGCCGGTTTCTCGGCCGAAGAGGTCGGCAAACGCGCGCGCGAGATGGTCGCAGCCTATGACAAGGCCGCAGGCCGATGATCTTTGACGAGACACAGTGCCAGCTTGGCGAGGGGCCACTCTGGCATCCTTTGCGCGGCACGCTCTTCTGGTTTGACATTCTCGGCAAGCAGTTGCGCTGCAAGGACCGGCACTGGCAGTTCGACGATTTCGTGAGCGCCGCGAGTTGGGTTGACGAGGACACGCTGCTGATGGCATCGGCCACAGCGCTCAGCCGCTTTACGATTTCCACCGGCAAATCCGAAGTGGTCTGCCCGCTTGAGGCAGACAACCCCGTCACGCGCTCCAACGACGGCCGCGCCGACCCGCAGGGCGGTTTCTGGATCGGCACGATGGGGATCAACGCCGAAGAAGGCGCGGGCGCGATCTACCGCTACTACAAAGGCGAGCTGCGCCAGCTTTTCGCGCCCATCACCATTTCCAATGCGATCTGTTTCGCCCCCGACGGCAAGACAGCCTATTTCACCGACACGCCGACACAAATGATCATGCGCGTGGCTCTTGACGATAAAGGCTGGCCTTCGAGCGCGCCTGAATTGCACATCGACCTGCGCGGCACCAACTTCCGTCCTGACGGGGCCGTGGTCGATACGGCGGGGAACCTGTGGAATGCGCAATGGGGTGTGGGCCGCGTCGCCGTCTATGATCCGGCAGGAAAACCCGTTGAGAGTTTCAGCTTTGCGGGCAAGCAAACCTCCTGCCCTGCCTTCGGCGGCCCCGAGATGCGCACGCTCTATTGCACGACAGCCGCAGTCGGACTGGATGGCCCCGAAGAGGGCAAGACCTACGTCACCGAAACCACCTACACCGGACAAACCGAGCATCGCGTCATCCTCTGACCCCCGCACGGCTTGCGCCACAAACCTATAGGACCACCATGAAGCGCACACTCGGCGTTTGCTATTACCCTGAACACTGGCCCGAGGACCAATGGGCCGAAGACGCCGCCCGCATGGTTGAGACCGGCCTTTCTTGGGTCCGCATCGGCGAATTCGGCTGGAGCCGGATGGAGCCGACACCCGGCACCTTTACATGGGACTGGCTCGACCGCGCGATTGATGTGCTGGGGTCCGCGGGGCTCAAGATCATTCTGGGGACACCGACAGCGACACCGCCACGCTGGATGCTGGACAAGCATCCCGACATGCTGGCCGTCGATGCGGAAGGCCGCCCGCGCAAGTTCGGCTCGCGCCGCCATTACGACTTCAGCCACCTGCCCTACCGCGAGGAATGCCGCCGCATTGCACGGATCATGGGCGAGCGTTACGGTAAGAACCCCCATATCGCCGCATGGCAGATCGACAACGAGTATGACTGCCATGACACCACACTCAGCTACTCAGACGCGGCGCGGAAGGGATTTCAGGACTGGCTGGCGCAGCGCTACCAGAGCACGGACGCGCTGAACCGCGCGTGGGGCAATGTGTTCTGGTCGATGGAATACGACAGCTTTGACCAGATCGACCTGCCGAACCTGACTGTGACCGAACCCAACCACCCGCACCAGTTGGCTTTCCGGCGTTATAGCTCGGATCAGGTTGTGGCCTTCAACAAGGTGCAGGCGGACGAGTTGCGCCGCCATACAGATGCGCCACTCATCCACAACTACATGGGCCGGATCACAACCTTCGATCACTGGAAGGTGGGCGAGGATCTCGATATCGCCTCATGGGACAGTTACCCGATCGGCTTTCTTTCGGATCGGCTGGAGGGCACGCGCGACTTCAAACTGGCCTTTCTGCGGCAGGGCCACCCAGACATGCAGGCCTTCCATCACGACCTATACCGCGCCGTCGGCAAGGGACGCCTGTGGGTGATGGAACAGCAGCCGGGGCCAGTGAACTGGGCGCCCTACAACCCTGCCCCGCTCCCCGGCATGGCTCGTCTTTGGGCGTGGGAGGCCTTTGCCCACGGGGCCGAAACCGTCTGCTATTTCCGCTGGCGGCAGGCGCCCTTTGCGCAGGAACAGATGCATGCGGGTCTCTTGCGGCCTGACAGCGCGCCGGCGCCGGCACTGGCAGAGGCGCGGCAGGTCGCGGATGAGATTGCCGCTCTCCCCGACGTCGGCACCGCCCGCGCAGATGCGGCCCTGATCTTTGACTATGACAGCGCATGGGGCTGGGACGCCCAGCCGCAAGGCAAGGACTTCGAGATGTTCCGTCTGGCCTTTGCCGCCTACCTCGCCCTGCGCCGCGCGGGGTTGAATGTGGACATCCTGCCGCCGGACACAACTGATCTGAGCGCCTACAAGCTGGTGCTGGCCCCCGGGATCATGCGGCTGCATGACAATCTCCGCGCGGCACTGGGTCGTTTTCAAGGGATCGCACTGGTTGGTCCGCGGACCGACACCAAAACGGACGAGCTGAGCATCCCCAACCCCATGGGCCCTGCCCTGCCCGATCTCGACCTGACGGTCACGCTGACCGAAAGTATGCCACCCGATGATGCGATCGTCTTGGCCAATGGCGGGCAATTTCTGCACTGGTTCGAACATCTGGAGGGCTCGGCAGAGGTCTTCGAGAAAACCGTATCGGGCCTGCCTGCTGTGATGGGTGGTGCACACCTACGGTATCTTGCTGGCTGGCCGGATGAGGCCACGTTTGACCGGATCATCCGCGATGCTGCGCATGAGCTGGGCCTCGTCACGCTGCATCTGCCCGAAGGCTTGCGCATCCGCGATACCGCCACACATCGTTTCGTCTTCAATTACACCGCCTTGCCGATCACATGGGACGGGGTCGAGATACCGGCAGCAGGCGTGCATTGGACAGCTCTGTGACCCGCGATTTCGGAACCACCGCCAAGGGCGAGGCTGTCCGACAGGTGACGCTCTCGGCTGGCGATCTGACCGTCTCGATCCTGACGCTGGGGGCGATTGTGCACGACATTCGTCTTGCTGGGATCGACCGCAGCCTGACGCTCGGATCGGATCGTGTGACCGACTATGAAACAACCATGCGGCACCACGGATCGCTGATTGGGCCTGTCGCCAATCGCATCAGCACCGCGCGGGCTCGGATTGACGGCATGGTTTATGAACTGGAACGCAATCAGGACGGGCGGATCCACCTGCATTCCGGCGCCGAGGCGACGCATTTGCAGAACTGGGACCTTGTCGAAGTCGACGAACGTAGCGCGACCCTCGTCATCGACTTGCCCGACGGGGTGTGCGGCCTGCCGGGAAACCGGCGGATCACCGCAACCTATTGCGTGCAGGACGATGCAACGCTGACACTCGACATCACCGGCACAACCGACGCCACGACGCTGATGAATTTCGCCAATCACAGCTATTGGAACCTTGACGGCACCGAGACCTATGACGGCCATACCCTCTGGATCGCGGCGGATGCCTATCTGCCGAGCACTCCCGATTTCACGCCAACGGGCGAGGTCATGGCGGTTGAGGGCACCGCAATGGATTTTCGCGCACCGCGTGAACTACGGGCGGGCATCCCAGCCTTCGACAACAACTTCTGTCTTTCGGACACCAGCGAACCATTGCGCGAAGTTTTGCGCCTCACTGGGCAAAGCGGTGTGTCGATGACGCTGGCCACCACTTGCCCCGGCGTGCAGGTCTATGATGGCCGCGGTGCAGAGCGGCCGGGGCGCGGTCGCTACGAGGGGCTGGCCATCGAAGCGCAACATTGGCCGGATGCACCCAACCACCGGCATTTCCCGTCGATCAAGATCTCGCCGGATACGCCCTACCGGCAGACCACACGCTGGACGTTCCGCGCAGCGACCTGATGTCACGCGCCCATACCCGCAGCGCATAGCAGACCCGCAGTTCCCGCCCGCGCCTTGCTGTCGCAGTAGGGTGATACCGGCGCGCCCCGACCTATCTCTGCTTCAAACGACGACTAATCGTCCATTTGAGGTCAGTTATGGAACTCGACACCTTTCTTCTCTCCCGCATCCAGTTTGCGGCGAACATCTCGTTTCACATCCTGTTTCCGACGATCACCATCGCGCTGGGCTGGGTGCTGTTGTTCTTCAAGCTGCGCTACAATGCGACAAAAGACATGCGCTGGATGGAGGCCTACCGTTTCTGGGTGAAAATCTTTGCCCTGTCCTTTGCGATGGGTGTGGTGTCCGGCATCACGATGTCGTTCCAGTTCGGCACCAATTGGCCCGGGTTCATGGAAACGGTGGGCAACATTGCGGGGCCGCTGCTGGCCTATGAAATCATGACCGCGTTTTTCCTGGAGGCGGTGTTCCTGGGCATCATGCTGTTCGGGTTCAGCCGGGTGCCGGGCTGGCTGCACACGTTGTCGACCTTCCTGGTGGCTTTTGGCACCACGATGTCGGCGTTCTGGATTCTTGTCCTGAACTCCTGGATGCACACGCCCGCAGGCTACGAGATGATCGATGGCG
>CAZOMZ010000075.1:0-8157 GCA_964581065.1 uncultured Loktanella sp.
ACGGTTGATCATGGCGCCGAAGCCGAAAACCATGGCCAGCGGTGCAACCATCACGATCCAGCCCAGAATGTTGGGCGACAATGTGATCGGATCACGGAACACACCCAGCAGGGCGGGCGATGTGCCCACGGCCCATGCCACGGCAAATGTGATCAACATACCTACGGACATTGTGCCGTAGACCTTGTTCATGTGGGCGCGCAGGCCCTCATCGATAGCGGCCGTGCGGACCCCGCCGACCGTTCTTGCTGTCTCGTATTGAGCCATATTGACCTCCAAAATAATCAGCGGCGCCGCTCCCCGGCATCCTTGGTGAGGATATTGGCAGCGGCGCCTCATATTTCAAGATCAACATGCGGTTGTTCGCCTATTTCTGATCATTTTGGGCGGGTATGTCGCAGCAATGCCGGAAAACCCGTCATCCTCGCCAGTGCGTTGGCACGTCCCAAGGGGCGCGTCCGGCTTCTTTTGCAGCGTCTTCGGCCGAGATGCCGATATCTTCCAGCAGGTGATCAGGCAGTGCGGCAAGGGTATGACGCTGATGCGCGAGGGCAAACATCCCGCGCAGGGCGCGGAGCGGCGAGAACGGGCGGCGCGGCGCGGCGGCGCGGCTGGCGGTATTGTGAATCGAGAGGCTCATGTCATATCTCCTACCGTGATGTGTCGGGGCTAAATCATTTCGATGCTTGATAGATAGGCTGGCGCGTGTCATAAGAGAAACGAATAGTTTTGAAATCTATCATCAAGGATTTTGATATGCCGCGAAATCTCGACCTCACTGCATTGCGCTCGTTTGTCGCCGTGGCCGATAGTGGCGGCGTGACCCGCGCGGCGGGCATGCTGAACCTGACGCAATCTGCGGTGTCGATGCAGCTCAAACGGCTGGAAGAGTCGCTGGACCAGCGTTTGCTGGACCGGTCTGCACGGGCGATTGCCGTGACACCGGCAGGCGAGCAGCTCTTGGGCTATGCGCGCAAGCTACTCAAGATCAATGACGAGGTTTTCAGCCGCCTGACTGCAACAGAGTATGAAGGCGAACTGCGCCTCGGTGTGCCGCATGACATCATCTATCCGGCTATTCCGGGGGTGTTGAAACGCTTTGCGGCCGAGTTTCCGCGCATGCATGTGCGGCTGATCTCGGCGCCGACGCGCAAGCTGCTGGATATGTTCTCGCGCGGTGAGGTGGATCTGATCCTGACGACCGAGGAAACCTGCGGCCCGGGAGGGCAGGTGTTGGTGGAATTGCCGCTTTTGTGGATTGGTGCGCGCAATGGTGTAGCCTGGCGCAAGTCGCCACTGCCTGTGGCCTTCTGTAGCAACTGTATCTTCCGCAGTGGTGTGTTGCGCGCGCTCAATGCCAACGGCAACGCGTGGTACATGGCCGTGGACTCAGAGATGGACAACGCGGTCGAGGCCGCAGTCAGCGCTGATCTGGCCGTGCATGTGGCGCTGAAAGGCAGCCTGCCGCCCCATACCGAGGTGATCGATCACGGCGGGCTGTTGCCGCCACTGAAGACGCAGAACATCAACCTCTATGTGCTCGAGACCGAAAGCCACCCCAGCAAGGTGATGGCCGAGATCTTGTCACATGCCTATGCGATGCCCCCCGCCATGCCCAAGCTTGCTACGGCGTGACCACGACCTTGCCGGTGGATTTGCGGCTGCGCATCAGCTCGAGGGCCTCTGCGGCCTGATCGAGCGGCAGGATATGGCTGATATGCGGCCTGAGCCGCCCTTCGGCATGCCACGCCATCAGTTCGGCAAGGCTGTCGGTCAGCGCAGCGGGATTGAATTTCAGATAACCGCCCCAGTAAAAGCCGATGACGGTGATGTTCTTGACCAGCAGGATGTTGGCGGGGATTTGTGGCACCTCGCCGCTGGCAAAACCGATCACGATGACACGTGCTTCGCGGTTGCAGGCGCCAAGAGCTGCCTTGAAAGCATCTCCGCCTACCGGATCATAGACCACATCCGCGCCGCCAAGCGCTTTGACGGCGGCTTTGATGTCTTCGCTGTCGCTGTCGATCAGATGATCTGCCCCGGCGGCTTTTGCGACGGCAAGCTTGTCTGCACCGCGGGCGACGGCGATCACCTTGGCCCCCATTGCCTTGCCGATTTCGACAGCGGTGAGGCCAACCCCACCGGCGGCACCCAACACCAGCAGGGTCTCTCCGGGCTGGAGATTGGCGCGCCGCTTTAGCGCCAGATGCGACGTGCCATAGGCCACCATGAAACCGGCGGCGGTTGCGTCATCCATTGTGGCGGGCACGCTGCGGCAAAGGGCTGCCGGAAAGACCCCCTTCTCGGCAAGACCACCCTGACCGCCAAAGACCGCGACCCGTGTGCCGACTGCGGGTTCTGTGACGCCAGCGCCTTGTGCAATGACCGTGCCGCAGACCTCCATGCCCAGTGTAAAGGGTGGCGCGGGCGTGTCCTGATACTTGCCGACCGCCATCAGCAGATCCGCAAAATTGAGACCACACGCCTTGATTTCCAGCAGGACTTCCCCTGCGTCAGGCGATGGGATAGCGATGTCCTCAACCTTTGGTGGTGCATCGAACGAGGTGATGTGAAAGGCGCGCATTCGCTGGATCCCGGTAACGTTAATCGATTCTTCACAGTTATGGTGGCACTACTTGGCAATGTAAAACGGTTCGATTTAACTTGAATCCACTCGAAATCGGGTCCGCAGCCTGTCCTTAAGTTCAGTCGGGGGCCTGCAACCGTTGCGTGTTATGGCGTATAATGTGCAAAGTACGACAACGAACGAATAAGGGTAATTGGCAGTTGCGTTTCGACTGTCTGGCCTGATGACGCTGGCACGGCCATCGTCTTGAAGAGTGAGGAAGTCGAATGAAACACCCTGTTGACGTGCATGTCGGAAAACGTATCCGCCACCGGCGCTGGATGAATGGCACAACCCAGCAGCAACTTGCCGAAGCTGTGGGGATCAAGTTCCAGCAAATCCAGAAGTATGAGACCGGCATGAACCGCGTCAGCGCGTCCCGCCTTTGGGATATCGCTAACGTGTTGAACGTAAACGTCTCTTTCTTCTTCGAAGGTTTGGATGAAAGCAAGCGTTCGGCAGGCAGTGCGACTGATTTGCCCGGCGATATCCTGACAGACAAGGAAGCGCTGGAACTGCTGCGCTCTTACTATGCCATCCCCGAAAACCAGCGCCGCCGCCTGTTCGATCTGGCCCGTGTGCTGAGCGAGGCGGCCTAGCCTTTTTCTCCGGCGCTTGACCCCGCACCCCGCGAAAGGCTACCGCCTTGAGAGGGAAACGGGGGCAGGCCGGGGCATCAGATGAAACTTACAGAATCAACTCAAGCGGACCTGATCCGCGTGGCACATGCGCTTGCAGATGCCGCGCGACCGGTCACATTGGCACATTTCCGCGCATCCGATCTGGTGGCAGATGACAAGGATGCCGCGCGCTTTGACCCTGTCACCGTTGCCGACCGCGATGCAGAGGCCGCCATGCGCGCCGTGCTGGCAGAGAGGCGACCGCAAGACGGCATTCTGGGCGAGGAATATGGCGAGAGCGCCGGCACCAGTGGTCTGACATGGGTGCTGGACCCGATTGACGGCACACGCGGTTACATCAGCGGAACGCCCACTTGGGGCGTGCTGATTGCCGTATCCGACGCCAATGGCCCGCTCTTTGGCATCATCGACCAACCCTATATCTCAGAGCGTTTTGCAGGGGGGTTCGGCCAAGGCTCCGTGACGGGACCGATGGGCACCAGACCACTGGCGACCCGTGCGGCCCGTGCGCTGGCCGAGGCAACCGTTCTGACAACCTTCCCCGAGGTCGGCAGCGAGGCCGAGGGCGCAGCCTTTCATGCCGTCGCCAACAAGGCACGTCTGGCCCGCTACGGAATGGATTGCTACGGCTATGCGCTGCTGGCCGCGGGTCAGGTCGATCTTGTCATCGAAGCCGGCCTGAACGCCTACGACATTCAGGCACCCATCGCCGTGATTGAGGCGGCAGGCGGGATTGTGACCGACTGGCAAGGTGGACCGGCCCATCAAGGTGGCCGCGCTCTGGCTGCTGCAAACCCCGCCATCCATGCGGAGGCGCTGGCTATCCTGAAAGGCCACCTCGCGTGACAGAGTGGCTGATCCGCCGTGCGTCCTTTGTTGTCACAATGGACGATACACGCCGCGAGCTGCGCGATTGCGATATCCACATTAAGGACGGTGCCATCGCGGCTATCGGGCAGGGGCTGCGTGCGCCTGCTGCAAAGGTCTTTGATGCGGCTGGCAGGCTGGTCACACCTGGGCTGGTCAACACCCATCACCACCTCTACCAGACGCTGACCCGCGCAGTGCCGGGCGCGCAGGACGCGCTGCTTTTTGGTTGGCTGCAGCGCCTCTATCCGATCTGGGCGCGCTTTGGCCCCGAGGAGATGTTCGTCTCCGCCCAGATCGGACTGGCCGAACTGGCGCTGTCAGGTTGCACGCTGACTTCGGATCATCTCTACCTTTATCCCAACGGCGCGCGGCTTGACGACACGATCGCTGCAGCCACCGATGTCGGTCTGCGCTTTCACGCGACACGCGGCGCCATGAGCATTGGCGAAAGTGACGGTGGACTGCCGCCCGATGCTCTGGTCGAAGACGAAGCGGCGATCCTGAACGACTGTATTCGCGTGATTGATGCTTTCCACGACCCCGCGCCCGGCGCGATGGTGCGCGTCGGCGTTGCGCCCTGCAGCCCGTTTTCCGTGACCCGCGACCTGATGCGCGACGCGGCCCTTCTGGCCCGCGACAAGGGCGTCATGATGCACACACATCTGGCCGAGAATGACGAGGATATCGCCTATTCACTTGAAAAATTCGGCTGCCGCCCCGGACAATATGCCGAAGACCTTGGCTGGACCGGCGATGATGTCTGGCACGCGCATTGTGTGAAACTCGACGGCGCCGAAATCGACCTATTTGCCCGTTCGCGCACGGGTGTCGCCCATTGCCCCTGTTCGAACTGCCGTCTGGGGTCCGGCATTGCGCCGGTGCGGGCCATGCGGGACGCCGGTGTTCCCGTGGGTCTCGGGGTCGATGGATCGGCGAGCAATGATATCGGCAATCTGGTAGGTGAAGCACGGCAAGCCATGCTGTTGCAACGCGTGCACAATGGCGCTGATGCAATGTCAGCGCGCGAGGCGTTGGAGATTGCCACACGTGGCGGCGCACAGGTGCTGGGCCGCGACGACTGCGGGCAGATCGCGGTCGGCAAACGTGCCGATCTTGCGATCTGGGATATCAGCGCGGTTGAGAACGCCGGTTCATGGGACCCCGCCGCATTGGTGCTGGCAGGCCCGTCGCGGGTGGATGCGTTGTTTGTCGAAGGGCGGCAGATCGTGGCGGAGGGGCGCA
Source organism: uncultured Loktanella sp. (assembly GCA_964581065.1). Lineage (GTDB taxonomy): Bacteria > Pseudomonadota > Alphaproteobacteria > Rhodobacterales > Rhodobacteraceae > Yoonia. The sequence continues at coordinate 5,380 of CAZOMZ010000075.1, forward strand.
TCGTCTCCTTTGATCTTGAGAGCGCGATCACGCGGCAAAATGCCCTCGCACAGAAACTCGCTACAGGGTGACTTGCGGTCATATTGACGCCATAACCCACGGTTAATGAACCGCAATTGAACCCAAGGACCTTGCCTGATGAAAGCCACTCTCGCCCTCACACTTTGTTTCGGTCTGGGCGCATGCGTGGCCGTCGTTCCGGTCCCGCTGCCGGTGCCCGCCACAGCAGGGGCGGTGTCCGAGACCCCGGTCCAGTCGACAGCCAGTTTCACAAGCGAGATCAACGGTTTCCGCGCCGATAACGGTATCGGTCCGTTGCGCCAGAGCAGCTTTCTCACACGGGCCGCACAGGCCCACGCCGAAGATATGGTCGCGCGCGGCTACTTTTCGCACCGCTCGGAGGGTGGTCCGAACGGCACAACGCTGATGGCACGCGCAAGGTCGGCGGGTTGCAGCCCCCGCGCGGTCGCCGAAAACATTGCACGCGGGCAGCAAAGCGAAGGGGCCGTGCTGACAAGCTGGGCCGGTTCGCCCGGACACCGGCGGAACATGCTGAACACGCGCATGACGGAATACGGCCTTGGCCGCGCAGGTGATATCTGGGTGCTGAAACTGGGTTCCGGCTGCTAGGCGCGGCGTTCGCCCGCCACCCAGACATCGCGGATGGCACGGTCGTCGCCCATCATGATGGTCGGAAAAAGCGCATCCCAGATGTCCGCAGCCCGCTCTGCACGCTGTGCAATCGCTGGCGTCGATTCAAGGTCGAGCACGGTGATATCGGCCATTGCCCCTGCACCCAGATGCCCGATCTGGCCTGACATCTTCAGTGCGGCGGCCGACCCTTCCGTGGCAAGCCACATCAGCTGGCTCGGATGCAGCGCCTCGCCCCGCAACTGCCCGACTTCATAGGCGGTTGCCATGGTGCGCAGCATTGAAAAGGACGACCCGCCGCCGGTGTCCGTCGCAAGACCCGTCGCAATCCCGCGACTGGCCAGACCCATCGTGTCAAACAGGCCCGACCCGATAAAGAGGTTCGAGGTCGGACAATGCACCACCGCCGCACCAACCTCGGCCAGCCTGTCGATCTCGCGCGGTTCCAGATGGATCGCGTGCCCGTAAAGCCCGCCCGCACCCAACAGTCCGTAAGCCTCGTAAGTATCCAGATAGTCGCGCGCATCGGGAAAAAGCCCCTGCACCCAGGCGATTTCGGGGAGCTGTTCGGAAAGATGCGTCTGCATCAGGCAATCAGGATGCTCGGCCCAGAGCGCGCCAAGGGCGGCCAGTTGTTCCGGCGTCGAGGTCGGAGAAAAGCGGGGCGTGATCGCATAAGACGCCCGCCTGACGCCATGCCATTTTTCAAGCAGCGCCTTGCTGTCGTCATAGGCAGATTGCGCGGTGTCACGCAATGTGTCGGGCGCATTGCGGTCCATACAGGTCTTGCCCGCAATGACAGCCATATTCCGCTTTGCGGCCGCCTCGAAGACGGCATCAACGCTTTGAGGGTGAATGGTGCAGAAACTGGTGAGCGTCGTCGTGCCATGTGCCAGTGCCAGATCCAGCGTGCGGGCAGCGATCTCATCGGCATATCCCTTGTCACCAAAGCGCGATTCTTCTGGGAACGTATAGGTGTTCAGCCAGTCGATCAGCTGTTTTCCCCAGCTCGCGATGATGCCTGTTTGCGGGTAGTGCATATGTGCGTCGACAAAGCCTGCCGTGATCAGCGCGTCGCCATAGTCGATCACCGCAGCCTCGGGATATGCGTTGCGCAAGGCCGCGCCGGATCCGGTTTCGGTGATCCTGCCATCCGCGATCAGAACACCGCCTGCGCTGTCATATCTGACCGCATCCGCCCACGCTGTGGTCAGCGGATTGCCGGAAAAGCCAAGGGTCTGCCCGAGGAGTAATCGCTTTGTCATGTGCGCAGCATATGGGGGCGGCAGGGACGCGTAAATCGCCGAATGGCGTTGTATGCGCAATGCAGATGCTTATTGTGCCAGAGCAAACAGAGGCGACCATGGCAGACGACGACATCATCAACGAAGAAGAGGCATGGGGCGTCACCGAACGCCTGCTGAGCGATGTGCGTGCCGCCGTCGATTCCGGTGATGGGGCGGCACTGACGTCGCTTCTCGATGACCGCCACGCCGCCGACGTTGCCCACCTTCTGGAACAGATCGACAGCCGCGAACGACGCGAGCTGCTGACCCTCTGGCCCGGCAATCTCGACGGTGAGGTTCTGTCAGAGCTTGACGAATCCCTGCGCGAAGAGGTGATCGAACAGCTTGCTCCGGCCGAACTGGCCGAGGCCGTCCGCGATCTAGAGAGCGACGATGTGGTCGATCTCGTCGAATATCTTGACGAAGACCAGCAGGTCGCCGTGCTTGACGCGCTGGACGCAAGCGACCGCGTGGTGGTCGAACAGGCGCTGACCTACCCCGAAGAATCCGCCGGCCGTCACATGCAGTCCGAACTGGTGCGCGCGCCAGAGCATTGGACCGTGGGAGAAGCGATCGATTTCCTGCGCTCGGATGTGGTCCTGCCCGACCAGTTCTATCATATCATTCTGGTTGATCCGCGCCTCAAGGCAACGGGCTATGTCACGCTGGGCCGCATCCTCAGTCACCCGCGTTCCACGTCGCTGCGCGATCTGGCAGAAGACAGCTTCCGCACTTTCCACGTGGAACAGGACGTGGAAGAGGTGGCGCAGGCCATCAACCACTATCACATGATCACCGCCCCGGTGGTGGATGACGACGACCGCGTCGTCGGCGTGATCAC
>CAZOMZ010000076.1:0-8125 GCA_964581065.1 uncultured Loktanella sp.
ATCGCCATGTCCATGATCTTGCAGATCTTCTGGCCGTGGGTTTCAGAAACCGAGCCGCCCATGACGGTAAAGTCCTGGCTGAAGACATAGACCAGACGCCCGTTGATCGTGCCCCAGCCGGTCACAACGCCGTCGCCTGCTGGCCGGTGCTTTTCCATGCCAAAGTCATGGCTGCGGTGCGCGACGAACATATCGAATTCTTCAAAGCTGCCGTCATCGAGCAGCAGTTCGATCCGTTCGCGGGCGGTCAGCTTGCCCTTGCTGTGCTGCGCCGCGATGCGGGCCTCGCCGCCACCCAAGCGGGCGGCCTCGCGCCGCGCTTCCAATTCCTGCAAAACATCCATGAGATCACACCTTCATTCCTGGCTGGCTTTGCATAGCGTGACCGCAGGCGCGAAAGAAGATCAAAAGCGTAAATTTGCAAACTACACAGTTTGCACCTGCAAATTTATGCAAACATGCAAAGTGCCTCTGCACTGTGCGCTTAATCACAATAGACAGGATGCAGGATTGGGCCTAGGTCTGATCCATGACAACACGACCGATGATCCGTTTTCTGGATCGCACCACACCTCCGCATATCCTGACGCTTGTCCTGATCACCGGCATGTCGGCACTCAGCATGTCGATCTTCCTGCCCTCGCTGGCGGCGATGACGGATTATTTCGAGACCGATTATGCGATCATGCAGATCGCCCTGTCCGGCTATCTGGCGGCGACGGCGGTGATGCAGGTCTTCATCGGTCCAATCTCGGACCGCTACGGGCGGCGGTCGATGGTATTGGGATCACTGGCGGTCTTTGTGATAGCCACGCTTGGCGCAATGCTGGCCACAACGGTCGAAGTCTTCCTGTTCTTCCGCATCCTCCAGGCCGCCGTTGCGACCTCGATGGCCTTGGGGCGTGCGATTGTGCGGGATATCGTGCCGCAGGACGAAGCGGCCTCGATGATCGGTTACGTGACGATGGGCATGGCGATTGTGCCGATGGTCGGGCCGATGATCGGCGGCGCACTGGAACAGCTTTACGGCTGGCAGGCAACATTCCTGTTTCTGTCCGTCACGGGACTGGCGACGCTGGCATTGGTCTACGCCGATCTGGGCGAGACCGTGCAGGGCGAAGGCACAGGCTTTCGCGAGCAGTTCCGCACCTACCCCGAGCTTCTGACCTCGCCGCGCTTCTGGGGATATTCGCTTTGCGCCGCCTTCGCCTCGGGCGCTTTCTTTGCCTTGTTGGGCGGCACCTCGTTTATCGCCAGCACGATCTTCGGTCTCAGCCCGCTGTGGAGCGGGATCGCTCTGGGTGCACCTGCGATCGGCTATGCCGCTGGGAATTTCCTGTCGGGGCGCTTTTCGGTGCGGCTGGGGATCAACACAATGGCGATGATCGGATCAGTCATTCTGATCGCGGGGCTGGGCATGTCACTTGTGCTGACACTCTCGGGCGTCAACCACCCGCTGAATTTCTTCGGCTTCTGCGTCTTTCTCGGGCTTGGAAACGGGATCATCCTGCCCAACGTCCTTGCCGGGTCTGTCTCGGTCCGGCCGCATCTGGCAGGCACCGCCAGCGGACTGAGTGGCGCCATCATGATCGGTGGCGGCGCGGCATTGTCACAATTTGCAGGCAGCATCCTGACCGTCGAAAGCGGCACGCTGCCGTTGCAACTGGTGATGTGTGCAGTCTCGCTGCTGGCGCTCTTGTCGATCATCTTTGTCATCTGGCGCGAGCGTCAGGTCGCTTGACCGCATATTTGCAGCCGCTAATGATAGCTTGCAAAGCTGCAAAGGTGCGCCATGGCCGTCCAGAAACTCTATGCCGGAGCAAAGCTGCGTGAACTGCGCGGGCGGTTGGCGCTGACGCAAAAGGCGTTTGCGGACAAGCTGGGCGTCTCGCTGCCCTATCTCAACCAGATGGAGAATAATAACCGCCCCGTTTCGACGGCAGTGGTTCTGGGGTTGGCGCAGGAATTCGGCTTTGACGTCACAGAGCTGCAATCAGGCGATGAGGCGCGACTGGTCAGCGACATGCGCGAGGCGCTGGCCGATCCGGTGTTTACGGGCCCTGCCCCCGCGCTGGCGGATATGCGCCTTGCCGCTGCCAATGCCCCTGCCCTTGCCCGCGCCTTTCTGGACCTGCACGCAGCCTACCGTCAGACGCATGAACGGTTGGCCTCGCTAGACGAGGCATTGGGGCGCGAGGATGCGCGCCTGCAACCGTCCCCGTGGGAGGAGGTGCGGGATTTCTTCCACTATTGCGACAACTACATCGATGCGGTGGACCGCAGCGCGGAGCGCTTTGCCGGACGCTGCCCGCCGGGACTGTCGATGGCCGAGCATGCCATGCAGACGCTGGCCACCGAGGGGATCAAAGTGATCATCGCGGAAGGCGATGCGATCCGCCATTTCGATGCAGAGACCAAGACCCTCACCATTTCCCAGCACGCAACCGAGGCCACGCAGGCTTTCCAGACCCTCTTGCAGATTGCGCTGATCGTGCAGGACCAATTGCTCGAGGCGACGCTGGACCTCGCGCGGTTCCAGTCGAACGAAGCCCGCGCCATCGCAAAGGTCGGTCTGGCCAATTACTTCGCGGGTGCCGCCCTGATGCCCTACCGCGCCTTCCTGACCGCCGCGCAGGAGTGCCGCCACGATCTGGAGGTTCTCGCCCGCCGCTTCGGCGCCTCGCTGGAACAAGTGGCACACCGGCTGTCCACAATGCAGCGCCCCGGCGAAAAGGGCATCCCCTTCTTCTTTGTCCGCGTCGATCAGGCGGGCACGATCACCAAACGCCACTCGGCCACCACCCTGCAATTCGCGCGCTACGGCGGCGCCTGCCCGTTGTGGAACGTGCATCAGGCGTTTGAATTGCCGGGCCAGTTTCTGCGCCAACTGGCCGAGACACCGGATGGGGCCCGCTATTTCTGTCTGGCCCGTGATGTCAGCAAATCGGGCGGCGCCTATCATACGCCGACCCGCCGCTATGCAATCGGACTGGGCTGCGAGGTCAAACACGCAGGCGCCTTGGTCTATGCCGACCATATGGATATCACCGCCGCCGAAGCATATGCACCGATCGGTATTTCCTGCCGGATTTGCGAAAGGCGGAACTGCCACCAGCGCTCGGTCCCGCCGTTGGAGCGCCAGTTGCGCGTTGATCCCGACAGGCGCGGGTTGCTGCCCTATCAGCTTGACTAGCGCATAGGTTCAGGGTCCAGATAGAGACCGCATAACCCAAGGAGAGATCACGATGGAGCTGAGCGGCACGCGCACGATTGCGGCAGATGTAGAGACAGTCTGGGCCCATCTCAACAGTGCCGAGACCCTGAAGGCCTGTATCCCGGGCTGCGAGGAACTGACCGGATCGCCCGAAGAAGGTTTTGCAGCTGTGGTCACCCAGAAGGTCGGTCCGGTGAAGGCGACGTTCAAGGGCGAGGTCCAGCTTGAAAACATCATCCCCGCCAAAAGCTACACCATCACCGGAGAAGGCAAAGGCGGTGTCGCGGGCTTTGCCAAAGGCGGTGCGGATGTGGTCCTGACCCCCGTCGAAGGCGGCACCGAACTGGCCTATGATGTGCAGGCCAAAGTAGGCGGCAAGCTCGCGCAGCTTGGCAGCCGGATCATTGGCGGCTTCGCCCGCAAGATGGCGGACGAATTCTTCGAGCGATTCCAGAACGAGGTCGAAGGTGGCGAGGCCAGCTAGGCCGCGTTCAGCGCCGCGCTGATCTGGTCTTTCAGGCTCATCCGGTCCTTGCGCATGGCGACCATATGCAGGTCGTCGGTTGGCTCGACATTTGTTTCGGCACGATGGATGGCGCGGTTGATCGCATGGTATTCCTCGTAGAGCCGCGCAAAATGCGCGTCACTCTGTTTGAGTGCCTGCATCTTGTCGATCTGATCGGGGAATTCTTCAATCAATTCGTGCGGGGTATGCGACATGATCTGGTCCTTCCTGCGTGAGTTGTGGACAGGATAGAACCAAGCGCGGCCTGCCGCCTTGATCGGGATCAAGCGCCGCCCGATTTCACTGTCATTGTGCCATGCCGCATGGCACGCCGCTCCAGATCACCCGTCAGTTTCATATCGACCTTATGGGCATGCATGAAGGCCTGAAAGCTGTCGTAAGGGCTGGGCGAGGCCGCAAGGATCGCGCTGACCCTGTCGGTCCAGCCATGCCCGCGGATCTGCCGCAACCCGTGATAATGCAGGATGCGCGTCTGATCATCTGCCATACGGGTCGTGCAGTTCCACTCCAGCGGCAGCGGCCGAAAATGGCGTTCTTTTGCTATGGAACCGGCCAGCGCGATCGTATCCAGCCAAGGGCGTTTGTGCCCCACCTCTTCCGCCTTATCGAGGATCAGGGCGTTCTCCAGCCAGCGCTGACCGAAATCCTTGCCGCCCCGCGCAGCTGGCGGGAACAACAACAGACCCGCATTATAGGTCGGATGGGCCAGCGCGCCGCCCCAGAGCCGCTGTTTGGGCGGGAACTGGGCAAAGCCCAGCGCATCGGCCACCGCCTGATAGTCGCCGTCGTTGTGGGCCCAGCCGGTCACGCTATCAAGGCAAACCGCCGGACGGTCCGCGACGGCCACGCTCATGAAACTGGTGTCCCGCACAAGACACATGTCGGTATCCATAAAGACCGCCCAGCCGTCCGCCTGCACCGCCGCCGCCGCGATCAGCTTGTTGCCGGCGGGGTAGCCGTCTTCGAAGGTGTTTTCGATGCTGCGCAGCGCCACCCCGTTCAGGGCCAGAAAGCTGCGCGTTTCGGGGTGCAGATCGTCGATCCGGTCATGTCTGCAAAATCCGACCATGCTGAACAGATCGCGGCAATGCACCATGAGCGAGGCCACAAGCAGATGCGCTTGCGCTTCCAGCGGGCCGGGCTCGACCATGAAAAAGATCGTCAGAGGGAGCTGGGCGGCGGCATCGCGGGACACAGGTGCCGCGATCTTCGGGCCGGAGGCCCCACGCGCGGATGTGAACGTGGCGATCCGGTCCCCGACCGCAGCCGCGTCCTCTGCCGAAAGCGGCTGTCCGAACCCGAGCTTCATCGTTTCAGGCGACACGCCGATATCGCGCAGGAAGTCATGCACCATCAGGCGCGGATTGGTGAGCGCTGAAGCCCCCGCGCGGGTCACGACATGTGCTTTCGGCAGGCTCGTCTCGAGCGCCGCATTCAGCCGGCGCAGTGCTTCTGCTGTCTGCATTGACTGCGCGACCATGTCCGCCATCGCATCCGCGCCGGTCGCACCTTTTTCGTGACATGCCAAGGCAGCCATCTCGACGGGGTCATTGTCGGTCAGGTGCAAAGTGATGTCCTGACCGGGTAGTCCATCCAAGAGGCAGGCCACCCGGTCCTGCCAGCCCGCGTGGTCGTCAAAGGCCCCAGCTTCGGTCATGGGTGGCAGGTCGATCAGCACAATCCCCGTGCGCGCACGGAGTTCGGCGCATTTGGCGCGAATCTCGGTGTTGATCAGCCGTGCTTCCTGCCGCAAGGCCGTGCTGACCACGGTCTCGCGGTCCATGACCTTGTCGTGCAGCGCCTGCCACTTGGGAAAGAGATCGTTGAGAAAGCGGACGCCGACCCAGCGCAAACGCCCGCGATTACCAATGAGCGAAGGCGTCAGTATCTCGCGGCCATCGTCGACTGGCGCAATCCGGACCTCAAATTTCATCGTGCCTTGTCTTTCGCCCGTTCCCCGTTGCGCGCCAACTTGCGAGGTCGCGCACGGAAAGGCAAGCCGTCAGCCTGCGGATCAGGTGACTAGCGGCGCGCGGCGCGCCAGCCTGCGGCCTCGGCCTCGGCGCGCGAGCAGAACCACCGCTCGCCCTGGCTTTCGTTGATGCGGGTGCGGGCGTAGTTCTCTTGTCCCGGCATGTGGTAGATGCGCCCGTTGTTCGAGATATTGCCCTTGATCACACAGCCATTCACCGGCGCGGTGTCGGGCGTGATCTGGGCGGCGCGGTAGTCGGCAGGCAAGGCGATCTCGACCGCCCAAAGCCCGCGTTCGGCAATCGCCGCACCTTTCTCGTCCAGATCGTAGACATTGCTATAGCGCCGGTAGGCCCAAGCGAGGCCGGAGGCCACAATCGCCTGCCCCATATCGCGCCCGCCCACCTCGCATTGCGCAACGGCGCGCCCGTAGCGGTCGGTGTCACGGGTGGTGCAGCGCGCATAGGCCCCGTCGAAGGCATTCGCCACCGCATCGCGCGTCCATGCCCCGCAATCCCACGTGCGCCCGTTCGCCGAACAGGGCTGCCCCATCTCTGGCGCGTCAATCCCGAAGAGCCGCACGCGCGTGCCGCCCACGTCGATGGTATCGGCGTCAATGACGCGCACCGTGCCGTTGGGGGATGCGAAAGAAAGGCCAGCCCAGAGGGTCAAGCCGAGGAACAGGGTGAGGAGCCGCATGCCCTTCATTAGGGAGGCTTGCGGCGTCTCTGCAAGTGGCTTTGTTAACGAAGGTTAAGAAAGTCTTAACGCTGCGCGGTTTCCCACGCGGGATGAATCCATGGCTGGTCATTTGCGGGTGGCAGCGGGTTCCTTTGCAGGATGTGGTCCGCGGCCTTCTCGCCCACCATCAGGGACGGCCCGTTGGTGTTCCCGTTGGTCACCCGTGGGAAGATCGAGCTGTCGGCAACCCGCAACCCCTCGACCCCGATCACGCGGGTCTCGGGATCGACCACGGCCATCGGGTCATTCCGGTCGCCCATCTTGCAAGTCCCGCAAGGATGGTAGGCGCTTTCGGCGTGTTCGCGGATGAAGGCGTCCAGCTCATCGTCTGTTTGTGCCCCGTCACCCGGCTGAATCTCGCGCCCGCGGTATTCGTCGAAGGCGGGTTGCGCAAAGATTTCGCGGGTCAGGCGGATGCAGGTGCGGAAGTCCTCCCAATCCTCGGGGTGGGACATGTAGTTGAACGCGATCTTCGGATGATCGGTCGGGTCGGCGGACCGCAAGGTGACTTGCCCGCGTGATTTCGACCGCATCGGGCCGACATGCGCCTGAAAGCCATGACCGTCAGGCGCGACCTTTCCGTCATAGCTCACGGCGATGGGCAGGAAGTGGAACTGGATGTCGGGGTATTTGACCCCCGCCTTCGAGCGGATGAAACCGCAGCTTTCGAACTGGTTGGAACTGCCCAGGCCGGTTTTCCAGAGCAGCCATTCCGCCCCGATCCGCGCCTTGCCGCGCAGGTTCCAGTATTGGAAGAGCGTCACAGGCTTGGTCGCGGCCTGCTGGATGTAAAGCTCAAGGTGGTCCTGCAGGTTCTGCCCGACGCCGGGGCGGTCGGCGACAACCTCGATCCCGTGCTCGGCGAGATGCGCCGCTGGCCCGATCCCCGACAGCATCAGCAGCTTGGGCGAATTGAGGGACGAGGCGGCGATGATTACCTCTTTGTTGGCCTTGATCACCTCGATCTTGCTGCCGCGGCTGACCTCGACACCTGTGGCGCGCCCGTCCTCGATGATGATGCGGCGGGCAAAGGCACGGGTGATCGTGCAATTGGGCCGCTTGAGCGCAGGGCGCAGATAGGCGGTCGCAGCGGACCAGCGGTAACCTTTGTAGATCGTGGCATCGAAGGGGCCGAAGCCCTCCTGCTGTTCGCCGTTGTAATCGTCCGTGACCTGATAGCCCGCCTGACGCCCCGCCTCGACAAAGGCGCGGGTCAGCGGGTTCTTGCGGGGGCCGCGCGTGACATGCAGCGGGCCATCCTTGCCGCGCCACGCGGGGTCTCCGCCGTGGCCGCTGTCGTGCCAGTGCTCCATCCGTTTGAAGTAGGGCAGCACATCGGCGTAGGACCAGCCATGCGCGCCGCTTTCCGCCCAATGGTCATAATCGCAGGCATGGCCGCGCACATAGATCATCCCGTTGATCGACGACGACCCGCCGATGACCTTGCCGCGCGGCGTGACCAGCTGGCGGCCGTTCAGATGCGGTTCGGGTTCCGACTTCATGCCCCAGTCATACTGTTTCATGTTCATCGGATAGGAGAGCGCCGCAGGCATCTGGATCAGCGGCCCCACATCAGTGCCGCCGTATTCGATGACCAGCACCTGCTTGCCCGCCTCCGCCAGACGATAGGCGATGGCGCAACCGGCGGAACCGGCGCCGACAATGACGTAATC
>CAZOMZ010000077.1:0-8048 GCA_964581065.1 uncultured Loktanella sp.
GCTTTGATGATTTCAAAGAGGTCTACATGGCCGCATGGGATCAGGGCTGTAAGGGCTGCACGACCTACCGACCCAATGACGTGACGGGGTCGGTGCTGTCGGTTTCGGAAGACAAGACACCCGCCGAGGCGCCTGCACAAGTGACCGAGAGCGATGACGGGGCCGAGGTGGTCTATATGTCCGAACCCCTCGACCGTCCGCAGGAGCTGGAAGGGGCGACCTACAAGCTCAAGTGGCCAGACAGCGAGCACGCGCTCTACATCACCATCAACGATCTGGTGATTGCAGGCCATCGCCGTCCGTTCGAGGTCTTCATCAACTCCAAGAACATGGAGCACTTCGCATGGACCGTGGCACTGACGCGCATGATCTCGGCCGTGTTCCGGCGTGGAGGCGATGTGTCCTTCGTGGTCGAGGAACTCAAGGCCGTCTTTGATCCGCGCGGGGGCGCGTGGATGCAGGGCAAATATGTGCCCTCTATTCTGGCTGCGATTGGTGGCGTCATCGAAAAGCATATGATCGCCACGGGCTTCCTTGCTGGTGAGGGCATGGGCCTGAAGGTTGACCCGCAAGCGGATGTCATTGCCATCAATGGCGGCGGGCGCGGCAAGGCGTGCTCTAGCTGTGGCCAGTATGAATTGCAGATGGTTGAAGGCTGCATGACCTGTCGGTCATGCGGCTATTCCAAATGCGGCTAGGACAGTTCGCTCTTCTTCAGAAACGGGTTCACGACACACCAAACGGCGTCATGGTCGCTGACGGTTTCATCAATGCGGGTGAAACCGGCGGCTGACTTGCGCTGGTTGGTAAAGAAGCTGAGCAGAATATGGTCAAGCTGCTGGTTCTTGCCGTCGAATGTGTAGGTATATTGCTCGTCCTGTGGCAGGTCGATTGTCGCGGGGGTCAGCGTATAGCTGGTGTCCTGCTTGCCCAGCATGATGTCCAGCGGTTTGGTCTTCAGTTCTTCGTTGAAGTCGCCAAGGATCACAGTGAACGAAGGGCTTGACGAGTTGCCCTGTTCGACGCGTGGCAGCGACAGGCTGCGGACAATCCGCGCCTGTGCGCTGCGCAGAAAGCGGGTCTGCTGGACAGGATCAGGGCCATTGCCGCGGCGCGACTTCAGATGCACGTTGAACAGTGAAATGACCTGCGGATGACGCGGCCTTTCTTCTCCGTCGATAATGTCGATGATGGGCGGGTCAGCCACGATCTCGAGATCGACGCGCAGGAACTTGCCCAGGCTGCCCGACTTCTCGCGGTCGCGATCGTCGGTATAGGTGAGTGTCGTCTGGTCCAGTCTTGTGACCGGCGAGATCGGTGCAGGAAAGCGGCTGAGGACCGCCACGTTTTGACCGGTGAAAGGGTCGAGTGTTTCGCTGCAATAGGCGTATCGGACGGGCGAGCCGAGGCTTTGCAGTTTGGCAACCAGTGGTGTCAGCACTTGCGGCCCTTCGATCTCTTGCAGGGCAAGGATGTCGGGTCCGCCCACATGGCCCTCCGGACCGATCGCCATGATTGCCTCAGCCAGCATATCTATCTTGGCCGCAAGCCCTCCTTCGGGCAGGCGCAGGCCCCAGCGGGCAAGCGGGGCCTCGTTGTCATAAAGCCAATAGGTGTTCAGTGTCGCAATCAAAACGTCCATGAGATGAATCCTTCTGGTTGAAGAATCCCAAGTTAACTCTCCATTAACTTGCTCGTCAAATGGGGTGATCCCGTACTAGGCGGGCTTCCGGCGCAAGAGCCAGACAAAGAAGACACCACCGATCAATCCAGTAACGATCCCGATGGGGATGTCATCGGGGGCCATTACGGTCCGTGCAAAGATATCCGCCCAGACAAGGAAGATCGCGCCGAGCAGGGCCGAGACGGGCAAAACGCGGGCGTAGTCTCCGCCGACGATCAGCCGCACGATATGCGGGATCATCAGACCCACGAACCCGATGATGCCCGAGAATGCGACCATGACGCCAGTGATCAGCGCGCCCACCGCAAAGACGGTCAGGCGGAAGCGCCCGACAGGGATGCCCAAAGTCGCGGCGGTCTCGTCACCGATGGTCATTGCGTTCAGGCTGCGGGCGTTCAGCGCGAAATATGCCCCGCAGGCGATCAGGATCACCAGCGGATAGGCAAGCTGGCTCCACTGTGCGAGGCCGAGGCCGCCGAGCATCCAGAAGACGACCGTATGGGCCGCACGCGGGTCGCCGAGGAAGATCAGGACATTCGCCGCCGACATGACGACAAAGGAAACCGCGACACCCGCCAGCACGAGCCTGTCGGCGCTGGTGGCCCCTGCGAATTGGGAAACACCAAGGACAATCAGCGTCGCCCCGAGCGCGCCGAGGAAGGCGAAGAGCGGCACTGTCATCAGCCCCAGAAAGAGGCCGGTATGCAGCAGCGCAAGGATCGCACCGAAGGCCCCGCCAGCCGAGATACCCAAGAGATGCGGATCAGCGAGCGGATTGCGGGTGACGGCCTGCAGGCTGGCCCCCACAATCGCGAGGCCCGCACCCACAAGGCAGGCAAGGATCGCGCGGGGCAGGCGGATGTCCCAGACGATGGATTCGCGTCCTGCCGACCAGTCGGGGGTGACCAGACCGGGAACGATCTTATTGGCGATGATGCCCCAGACGGTGGGCAGCGGAACCGAGACCGCGCCCACGCTGACCGCGACCGAGACCGACAGAAACAGCGCGGCAAGCGCCACGCCGACCGTCAGCCGTAGCTTGGTCCTTTGCGTGGCGCGCGCTGTGATCTGTCGGTCGGCGGGTTCCATCACGGGTTGCGGAAGGCCGCGGCGAGGGTTTTGACGGCGGCGATGTTGCGGGGGCCGGGGGTGGCCTCGACATATTCCAGCACGACGAAACGGTCATTCCTGACGGCGTCGATCTCGGCAAAGGCGGGGTTGGACATCATGAAGTTGCGTTTTTCTTCCGCTGTCACCTCGCCATAATTCACGATGACGATGACTTGCGGGTTACGCTCGACCACGGCTTCCCAGCCGACGGTGGCCCAGCTTTTCTCAAAGTCGTTCATGATATTCACGCCGCCAGCGGCTTCGATCAGCGCATTCGGCATGGCATAGCGGCCTGCGGTAAAAGGTGCATCCTCGCCGCTGTCATAAACAAAGACGCGCGGCGCGGTTTCCAGTGCGGGCAAGTCGGCAAGGAAGGCTGCCAGATCGGCCTCGTAGCCTGTGACCAATGCTTCGGCGCGCTCAGGCACGCCGAAGATGGCGCCGAGGTTGCGCAGGTCGTTATACATGTCCTCCATCGCGGCAGGGGCTTTTGCGCCGATGTGGATGCAGCTTTCGGTCAGCTCGTAGACCTGAATGCCGAAGGGCGCGAGGGTTTCGGGCGTGACTTCCCCACCCACGCGCATGCCGTAGTTCCAGCCTGCGAAAAAGAAATCGGCATCCGCGCCGATCAGGACTTCTTTCGATGGATATTGCTCGGAAAGTTCCGGCAGCTCCGCCACGCCTGCGGTCATCTCCGCATCCAGCTTGTTCCAGCCGGAAATACCTGTGTAGCCAACCATGTGGTCGGTCAGGCCGAGGACGAGCATCATCTCGGTCAGGTTGACGTCGTTCGAGATGGCGGCCTGTGGCGGTGCGTCGAACGTGACCTGCCGGTCGCAGCTCTTTACGGTGGTCTGGGCAGCGGCAGCAGAGGCCAGCACGCCAAGGGCGAGGGTGGTTGTGATCAGTTTCATTGGAACTCAGTTCGTCGGTAGATGGAAAGACAGGTGGTTGGCATCGCTGGGGGCAAGGCGCTCGCGCCGCGCATCCACGCGGAAGGTGTGCGAGACCAGTGCTTCGGTCAGCAGGTCGTCGGGCGCGCCATGCCCGCGCGGGTGGCCGTTCTCCAGCATCAGGATGTCATCGCAGATATTGGCGGCCATGTTCAGGTCATGCAGTGACACGATGATGGTCAGGTCCAGCTGTTTGATCAGCGCGAGGACTTCCAGCTGGTGCCGGATGTCGAGGTGGTTTGTCGGCTCGTCAAGCACCAGCACCTTGGGCTGTTGCGTCAGTGCTCGGGCGACCATGACCCGCTGGCGTTCACCGCCCGAGAGCGTCCCGAAATCGCGATGCGCAAGGTGGGTGAGGTCCAGCAGAGCCAGCATCTCGTCCACGATCTGCCGGTCATTCGGGCCGGGTTTGGCGATGCCCGTCAGATGCGGGGATCGGCCAAGGGCCACGATCTCGCGCACCGAAAGACCAAAGGCGGCGGCCTGTTCCTGCAAAACAGCGGCGACCTTTTGCGCCGCATGGCGCGCGGGCATGGTCCAGAGGTTTTCGCCGTCAATCCGGATGGTGCCGCTGCTGGGGGCCTGAAAACGGTAGAGCAGGCGCAGCAGGGTGGATTTGCCAGCCCCGTTCGGGCCGACAACGCCAAGGACGCGGCCGGCGCCGACTTCAAACGAGGTCGGATGCAGGATCAGCGGCGCCTTTTTGCGGGGGCGCCAGCTGACGCCTTCGACGGAAAGATGTGCACCGCTCATGACGCCAGTACCTTGCTGTCTTCGATGGCAATCATCGCGGCGGGCACGCGGGCGAGTGTGTTCTTGCGCAGCTTGCCGGGGCGATCGACGGATGAGCACCAGCCGTCATGCAGCACTGCATACTGGCGGGCAAAGTCGACCAGATCGTCAATGTCGTCCTCTGGGGTGATGTCGCCAAAAAGATAGGTGGCCTTCTGGGTGCCGTGATAGGCGACCGTGCAGGGGCGGTCGCAGCCTGCCATGCAGGCCACACCCGAGATGGCAAAGTCCTCGGCAATGCTATCGCCTGCCGCCGCAATCGCCTTGCGCAGTTTTTCGATCAATTCGTATCCGGGTCGGCAGTCCGCGCCCTTATGCCTGCAGGATGTGCAGACCGTGATACGATGTTGTGTTGTCCGGTCCATGTCGCCCTCCGCGATATTGCGGGGGCAGATTGGGCATGTCATGTGCAGGCGGGTTTGCCTTGGTCACCATCATGATCTCCGTTCCAGGCACCCCGCCCGGTGTGAGTTTACGTCCTGATGGCAGGTCTCCTGACTTGCGGGTCACAGCTTTCCCGATCCTTCCCGGGCCGTTTGGCCCAGTGGTGATCTTCGGGGTCGCTCACCGCTCACAGTTGCGGGGGCAGTCACGGTTTTGGCGCCCTTGAGGCTGTTCCTCACCGTATTCCCTTTTCATCCCATACGCTTTTTCGCCGCACGGGAACCATCGGCGCCCATCTTGGCGATTCCACTGGTCCGGTCAAGGTGCGAAGGCGTCACGTCGTGGGGCAAATGCGGTGACGTGGCTGGACAGGGCCCTCGGGCACATGCGATGAGGCGGGTATGAGAACCAAAGATCTGAGACGTTTCGCACGAATTACCATCCCGGCCCGCTAGGGCGCGGGTCGGGTTCGTTCGCTTGTCTCTTTGCGCCATTTGGCGCCTTTCGAAAGGTTCTTATCATGTCATCTCAAACACCGATGCTGCACCTGATGTGCGGCAAGATAGCGGCGGGCAAGTCGACGTTGGCGCGGTCTCTGTCCGAAGACCCACGCACGCTGCTGATCTCTGAGGATAATTGGCTGTCCGCACTTTATGGCGATCAACTCAAGACAGGGCAGGACTACCTGCGCTGTTCGGGCAGGCTGCAATCGGTCATGGCACCGCATGTCGCGGGGCTGTTGCGGGCGGGTGTCTCGGTTGTGCTGGATTTTCCGGCCAATACCGTCGCGCAACGGGCGTGGTTGCGCGAACTGGTCGTGCAGGACGGGGTGGCACATCGGATGCATCTTCTTGATTTGCCCGATGCGGTCCTGCTGGAGCGGTTGCGCAAGCGGAACGCGTCGGGCGAACATCCATTTACAGTGTCGGATGAGATGTTCCACCGGTTCTCGGACGCCTTTGTCCCCCCGTCATTGGACGAGGGGTTCACAGTCGTGGCGCATTAGGCGTCTTCGAGGATCAGATCCGACGCCTTTTCGCCGATCATGATAGCGGGGGCGTTGGTGTTGCCCGAGACGATTTCCGGCATGATGGAACAGTCGGCGACCCGTAGTCCCTGAATGCCGTGCACCCGCAGCCGTGCATCCACGACCGCATCCTTGCCCTCGCCCATCTTGCAGGTGCCTGTGGGGTGGTAGATCGAGGCGGTGTTGTTGCGGGCCCAGTCGAGTGTCGCTTCGTAGTCGTCCATGGCGAGCGATTCATTCGGGCGGTATTCCTCGCTGATCTTGCTGGTCAGCGGGGCATGCCGCGCGATCGTGCGTGCGATGTTCACCCCTGCAACAACGGTCCGGCAATCGGTTTCGGTCGACAGATAGTTCGGAATGATCTTGGGGTAGGTCCGTGGATTGCTGCCCGCCAGCCTGATCTCGCCACGGCTTTCGGGGCGTAGCTGGCAAACGGACATCGTGAAGGCCGAGAACTTGTCCGCGCCCTTGCCGGGGTTTTCAGCAGAGAGCGGCTGGACGTGGAACTGGATGTCGGGGGTTTCCACATCCTCGCGGGTTTTCATAAAGCCGGTGGCAAGGCTTGCCGCCATCGTCATCGGACCAGATCGGAACATCAGGTATTTCAACCCGATCCGCGCCTGTCCCCACAGCGTGCTGACCTCGTCATTCAGCGTCGGTTCGTTGCATTTGTAGACCAGCCGCGCTTGCAGGTGGTCCTGCATATTCTTGCCCACGCCTTGTAGGTCCTGCACGACTTCGATGCCATTCTCGGCCAGTTGTGCGGCCTCGCCGATACCGGAGAGCATCAGGATTTGCGGTGAGTTGATGGCCCCACCCGAAAGGACGATTTCCTTGCGGGCCTTGACCGTCTGAAGGGTGCCGCTGCGATCAGTGTAGGTGACGGCGGTGGCGCGTTTGCCTTCGATCACGACCTTCTCGACCTGCGCGTGCGTGATGATCTGCAGGTTCTCGCGGGATTTGACGGGGTTGAGGTAGGCCACGGCAGCACTGCACCGTCGTCCGTTCTTGGCCGTCAGTTGGAAAAAGCCAACGCCTTCCTGTTCTGCGCCGTTGTAGTCGGGGTTGAACGGATAGCCTGCGGCCTGTGCGGCTGCGACCCATGCATCGGTGATCGGGCGCTGGATGCGCATGTTCGAGACCGACAGCGGCCCTTGGTCGCCGTGGAACTCGTCCGCGCCGCGTTCGTTCCGTTCGGCCCGTTTGAAGAGCGGCAGAACGTCATCCCAACCCCAGCCGGTATTCCCCATCTGGCGCCAGCGGTCATAATCCTGCGGCTGGCCCCGCACATAGAGCAATCCGTTGAGTGACGACGACCCGCCCAGCACCTTGCCGCGCGGCCATTCGATTGACCGCCCGTTCAGCCCCGGATCGGGTTCGGTTTTGTAGCACCAGTCCACCGACGGGTTGTGAATCGTTTTGAAATAACCCACCGGAATATGGATCCACGGGTTCCAGTCGCGGCCGCCCGCCTCGAGCAGAATCACCTTGTTCTGCGGATTCGCACTGAGTCGATTGGCCAATACGCAGCCTGCAGACCCTGCCCCTACAACGATAAAATCGGCTTCCACGATCACTTTCTCCATGTCTCGAGAAAAAACTCTATGCAGATCGCTTCGACTATACTAGGCTTTTTTGAAACGAATAGTCTCAATAATCGTCAACTCGGGAGGAAAGTATGAAGATTGGTGATAAACTGAGCCACATTTCGCGGCGTGACCTGTTCAAGATGGCAGGGCAGTACGGGATGAGCTCTACCTTGCTTGCAGCAGGGACATTCGGTGGCGCGATGAGCGTGGCCAACCTCGCAGCTGCGGCAGAATCGTCTTATGAAAAGCGTTTCGCGAAAGAGCCGAAGTATACGCTCAAGATGGGTGCTGCCGGTTTCAACCAGCGCAACCTGCTGGTCGAGCGCGCCGGTGTTCTGGAGTTCCTGCGCGACCTCGAAAGCCGCACCGACGGTGAAATCCGCGTCGAATTCATCGGTGACAACCAGATTTGTAACCAGCTGTCCTGCGTTGAAAAGACCCAGCAGGGCATCGTGGATATGTATGCAGCGTCCACGCAGAACTCTGCTGGTGGTGCGCCATATCTCAAC
>CAZOMZ010000078.1:0-7885 GCA_964581065.1 uncultured Loktanella sp.
ATCGCCACAGGCTGCTTTCCCAGCCGATGGGGAAGTTCATGATCGAGCGCTGGGTCTGCGCGCCCCAATAGCGGTCGGCAGGCACCTCAAGTGGGCCAAAGCTGTCGGTTTCGGTACGTGTGGCGGTCATGGCGTTCCCCTTGGCTGGTGTTCCTCTGACCTATAGGCAGGCGGGGGTGCAAGGGCAATAAGGGGCGCGCTGAAAGCGACGCTCTGTTAGCGCAAAACGAAGGAATCCGGGCTACTTGCGGAATTTGTCGAGGCTGACGACCTCGGCCTGGCGTGGCGCGTCGTCAGGTGCGTCCTCGGGCTCGACCATGACATCCATGGGCGCTTCTTCGTCGTCTTCCTCGGCGCTGGCCTCGTCATCCTGCGTTTCGAAACGCAGTCCGAATTCGACGGACGGATCAACAAAGGTCTTGATGGCGTCATAGGGAATATAAAGCGGCTCGGGATTGTCTCCGAAGTTCAGCGTGATCGCAAAGCCTTCATCGGTCACTTCCAGATCGGCAAACCAGTGCTGGATCACGATCGTCATCTCGCCGGGATAGCGATCCGACAGCCAGTCGGCGATTTCGACATCAGGGTGCATCGTGTCGAAGGTGATAAAGAAGTGATGCTGCCCGGGCAGGCCTTCCTTTTGCACGCCGACCAACACCTCTTGGATCAGGCTGCGCATCGCGCGGTGCATCAGGTTGCCATAGTCAATCGTTTTGGCCACGGGTGCTGGTCTCCTTTGTTGGGATCAGCATACGGGATTCGATAGCGGTGAAAAGGGAAAGCTGGCCGACTGTTCTAAAGGATGGAAAGCAGCCCGCCGAGACCCGCACACAGACACAAGACAAGCGGCAATGGCCAGCCGCGCCACAAGATCATCGCAGCGGCGATCACCGCCAACCCCAGGCTTTTTAGGTCGATTGACGCCGGAACAGGGACAATGGTCTGCACCAGACCTGCGCTTAGGGGCGTGACCTCCGAGAAGAATACATGTGCAGCAAACCAGAGCGACAAACTGCCGATCACGCCGACGACCGCCGCTGTGACGCCGCCGAGGGCACCGCGGAGCCGCGGTTTCCCGTCCAGCCAGTCGATCAAAGGCGCCCCTGCGAATATCCAGACAAAGCAGGGCACGAAAGTCACCCAAAGCGTCATCGCGCCCGCAAGCAAGGCCATCGGGGTCCCGCCTTCGCTGGCCCCTGCCAGCATGCCGACGAACTGCGTGACAAGGATCAGCGGCCCGGGTGTGGTCTCGGCAAGACCAAGCGCGTCAATCATCTGCGCCGTGTTCAGCCACTGAAACGAAAAGACGACCTCTTGCGTCATATAGGCAAGAACAGCATAGGCCCCGCCGAACGTGACAACGGCCAGAGTCGAGAAGAACAACCCGACTTCAACAAGGAAGTCTTGCCCGAGCATCGCAGCAAGTGCCAGTGGCGTGCCCCAAAGCACAATGCCGACCCCCAGCACAGTCACGCTGGCGCGCCAACTCGGTGGTGCAGGGGGCGGCATCGCGGTGGTGGTTGGGTGGGGGATTGCGCCAATGATGGCCGCGATGGCGATCACCACAGGAAAAGGCACAGCAAAGAAAAACAGCGCAACAAAGGCAGCCGCTGCAATCAACTGATAGAGCCTTTTGCCGAGTGCCCGTCCCACGATCTTAAGGAGGGCCGCCAGAACGATCACCACAACGACGGCCTTGACCCCCGAGAACAGCGCCTGCACCAGTGGTAGGTTGCCAAATTCCAGATAGAGCAGGGCCAGAGCCGCAATCACAATCGCGCCCGGCAGAACAAATAGCCCGCCACCGATCAGGCCGCCAATGATCCCGTGCCTTTTCCACCCCGCATAGGTTGCCAGTTGCATGGCTTCGGGTCCCGGCAAGAGCATGCAGAACGACAGGGCCTTGAGGAA
Organism: uncultured Loktanella sp.; assembly: GCA_964581065.1. Lineage (GTDB taxonomy): Bacteria > Pseudomonadota > Alphaproteobacteria > Rhodobacterales > Rhodobacteraceae > Yoonia. The sequence goes on from CAZOMZ010000078.1 coordinate 1,912, forward strand.
CTCCTCCTCAGACAGCCAGTCACGGTTTTCCACCAGTTCCTTGTGCATCAGCGCGATCTGCGCGGCGGGGCCCCCGAATGACAAAAGACCGATGCGTCCGAAGACCCGGACGAGATCACCGGTCATGTCTTGCCACCGGTCGGCCAGTCATGCCCTTCATCCTGTCCGTCGCGCGCCCATCGGTAGAGCGCGTCATAGATCGCCATCCCTGCCTCCAGCTGGGCCGTGTCCGACCGGTGCATCCGTGACAGGCCAACCGAGATTGCCAGTAATCCGGCGGCCTGCGGTGACAGATCATGCCTGTCCGTGTCCGCCGCGCGCACGATCTGGGCAAGGGTATCAAGTGCAGGGTGGGCGAGGCCGAAATGCGCGATCATTGCATCGAATGTGCAAAGCGCTCCGAAATGGGTGAAAGGTGGCGTATCAGTATCAAATGCGGTGGCATCGAACCGCGCTGCGACGTCGTCGACATGTGCAGGCGGGACAAAAAGGAATTCTGCATCACGATCAACAAATCGCCTGATCAACCACGGGCAGGCAATCCGGTCAATCTTTGGACGGTGCCGTGTGACCCATCGCGATCCTCTGCGGGCACTCAGCGGGATGCGCGGCAGACCCGCTTCGCGCCACGCGGTGTTGCCGCCTTCGAGGACCCGCGCCTCAATGCCCCGATTGCGCAAGATGGCCGCGACACCATGCGAGAGCTTCTTGCCTTTCTGGCAGACCACAACAACCTCTCGTCCGTTCAGCCGTTGGGCCAGACCTGCGGCGTCATCATGGGCATGGTGAAATGCCGTCGGCAGCAGATACGGGTCGGCGGCGATGTCGTCTTGCAGACAGACATCAACGATCAGGGGGCAGTCCGGTGTCCCAATAAGCCGCATCAATTTGGCAGGTGAGATTTCGTTAAGTGCAGGCATGGTGCATCCCTTCTGAAACTGTCAGTGGATGCGACGCTTTGGCACTGGCCTGACGGGGCGATCGCTGGCCCCATGTTTTGACCATGCGCAAATGCCGTCTCAGCGTCAAGCCTAGCCGAAAATGCGGCTGATCTCGCGCAGGATTTTGGCGCGGAGCGTTGCAGGGTATTCGCGGTGCGTACGGGCTGTCATGACGAACCCGTCTCTTGTGATCACCGAACTGCTGTAAAAGTTGGTGATGGCCAGCCCCATCGATTCAATCGCGATCCCGTTGATCGTGACACCCTGCCGTTCGGCGGCGTTGCGCGCCAGCCGGACATCGGACCCGCCGTTGGGCGTGCCATCGCCCGAGATATCAATGACCCTGCGATTGCAATGCGCGACCTGATCAAAGAGCGACAGCGAGAAATAAATCGCCTCGGCCGGGGCAGTGTCCGAAAGCACAAATGCGCGTTCCAACTGTCTGGCCTGTTGCGAGAGGCGGTCCACATCAAAGACTGTCCGCATCTCGGTCCAGGGAATCGAGACCTCCTGCTTGTCTTCTCCCGACCATTGGACGACGGCGACGGTTGTGCCGGTCTGCACCATTGTTTCGCGGATTTCAGGGTCTTGCAGCGCATCGGCAAGGCCATCCACCTGCAACCGGTATTCCGCCACATCGACAGAGTTCGAAACATCAATGGTGAGGACAAGTGCCGTATCACACGCCCGGGCTGCAAGAGGAGATGCAGCGAGCGCCACCGCAAGAAGAGGTCCGTATAACTTCATGAGCGTGAAGGTGGCATGTCATCCAGCCAAGGCAAGACCGAAATTGGACGCCCGTCACAGTTTTTACGATTTCTTGAAGTGAAAATGCAGGTTTCTGTTGACAGGTACCTGCGGACCCCGCCTAAGGTCGCTAAACCTTAGGAGTTAGGTTTCAGTATTCCGCACTGCTTAAGCAGCGAGGGCAACTGGAGCTCTGTTGTCATTTGCAACTAGCTTTGTTGAACCGATAACGGTGGTATCTCACCGAGACAAAGCTAACACCTTTAGACGTTCGTCGATCCTATTTCGGCCCCATGATCCCCAAACGAAGGATTTTTGGTGGAGCCGCCGGGTACCGCCCCCGGGTCCGATCCGCTTATTACGAGCGCGTTTATGTCCATAGTCCCGAAGGACACCTCTAACGTAGGGCTTGCAGCAGCGCGCCGCAAGGGGCTGAAATCGGCGGGCAGATCGCGTATGGCTGTCCAATGGCAAGCGTATGGCAGCTGTCCATGCGCGGGACGGACAAACGGTGACCGGCGATGTGCAACCTTTATTCCCTGACGACGACGCAATCGGCGATTGCCGATCTGGTGAACCTGTGGCGCGATGACACCGGCAACCTGCCACCCATGCCCGGCATCTATCCCGACTATCCCGCACCTGTGGTCACGCAGGAAGAGGGCGGCAGGGTCATGCGCATGATGCGTTGGGGGATGCCGTCGCCTGCTTTCGTTCTCAAAGGCAAGAAAACCGACAAGGGTGTCACCAATGTGCGCAACACAGCCTCGCCCCATTGGCGCCGCTGGCTCGGCCCTGCACATCGTTGCGTCGTCCCCTTCACCAGCTTTTCGGAATACAAGGCTGTCAAAGGCGGCAGGCCCGAAATCGTCTGGTTCGCGCCCACCGGTGAGCAGAAAACGCTCTTCTTTGCGGGGATCTGGACCAACTGGACCTCGGTGCGCAAACTCAAGGAGGGCGAGGTTACGGCCGACCTCTTTGCCTTTCTGACGGTCGAGCCCAATGCGGTCGTGGCACCGATCCACCCCAAAGCCATGCCTGTCATCCTGCGCAGTCCGGAGGCTGTCGCCCATTGGCTGACAGCCCCCACGGATGAAGCTTTGCGGCTGCAACGTCCGTTTCCGGATGATGGTCTGGAAGTCGTCGAGGCGGCGGTCTAGGGCAACGCCGGGTCAGAAAAGAAACAGGCCCCGCTAAGGGGGCCTGTATCCGGTGTCCGGGTCTTACAGAAGACTAGCCGCGCATCTTGTTGATAACGAAACCTGCGATCATCTGGACGACAGCTCCGCCGACGCCACCGCCGACAAGGTTGCCAACAATGGCACCGATATCCATTCCGCCAGCCGCGTCTCCGCCGGCAGCACCGATCATGCCGCCCAAGAGCTGCCCGCCGCCGAGACCGCCCAGCGCACCGGCAATCGCATTGCCCGCATTGCCAAGATTTGTGCCCGATGCGACGCGACCACTGGCCGTTCCGCCGATGGCACCACCAATGATCTGGCTGATGAGTTGTTCCATATTGTTCCCCACTTTTGGCTGTTGGTGGGGCAATCGTTATCTGAACCTTGCGTTAACGCAAGCGTTGCGTGTCTCGCCCGAGATGATGAGCGGGTCCGGGCCTGTCAGATATTCAGCAAGACAGCAGGCACACCGACACCGGCTTCGACAATGAAATAGACCCATTTCTTGCGAAACGCGCCGTCCATGACAAGCGATGTTGCCCGCCCCAGTGCAGCGCCACACCAGCAAAAGCCCAACATCGCAAATGCTGCGGGGCTGGCGAGGATCAGCGCGCCGATTCCCATACCGACAAAAAGCGCGCCGGCCGAGGCGCGCACCTCGGACATTGCCATTGTGGTGTCACCCGCGCTCATGTCCAGAACACCCATCGTGTAGCGTGGCGCCAGCCAGCCAAATGCGCCCAGACCAATGCTGAGCAGTGCAAATATGATGTTGAGGGTATCCATTGGTCCGTCCGCTTGCTGATGCCTTTCGAACTGGGCCGGATGTGCCGGAAATCAAGACGCCTGCGAATACTGCGCCGCAATACTGCTGAATCCGTCATAGCGTTGCGCGATGATCCGTGTCAGCGGTTTGCCCTTTGGCACAATCACAAGCTTCTGTCCGTTCCGGACAACAAAGCCATCAAAATCACGCAGGATCGCATCGTGGATCGGCCCGAGCTTCCCCGCGTCGGGGTGCTGCGCGAGTGCGTCCAGATTGATCTCGAAGTCGCACATCAGCATGTTGATCGCCTGAGCATGCAACCGGTCCGTTCCCGTCATCTCGTACCCGCGATGACCGGCGAGCGTCCCCGCCTCGATTCTTTCGATATAGGCTGCGGTGGCCGAGGCGTTCTGGACATAGCCGCCCTCGAATTGCGAAATCGACGAGGCACCGATCCCGATCAGCGTGGGGCAGGTGTCGTCTGTGTAGCCTTGGAAGTTCCGCCGCAGATGGCCCGAGCGCGCGGCGCGGGCAAGACTGTCGTCCGGTTTGGCAAAATGGTCGATCCCGATGGGCTGATAGCCGGTGCCGGCAAACGCCTGTGCGGCCTGACGGGCAAGGCGGTACCGGTCTTCTTCGCCCGGCAGGGCGGCATCGGGGATCAGTTTTTGGCGCTTGGAGAATGTCGGCACATGGGCATAGCCGAAAAGTGCTATCCGGTCGGGATCAAGGACCGAGACCTTGGCAATGGTGTCAGCGAGTTTCGCAGGCGTTTGATAGGGCAGCCCGTAGACCAGATCGGCGTTCAGCGAAGTAATTCCCGCCGCACGCAGGCTGTCGACGCAGGCGCGGGTCTGGGCAAAGCTTTGCTTGCGCCCGATGGCGTCCTGCACGTCCTGAGCAAAGTCCTGAATGCCGATGCTGGCGCGGGTCATGCCCATATCGGCCAGTGCCGCGATTTTGGCATCATCAACAAGGGTGGGATCGATCTCGACCGAAAAGCTGAAGACATCGGCGGGCGGGATCACCTCTTTGACCGCTTGCGCAAGTGTCCGGATCATTTCGGGAGGCAGGATTGTCGGGGTCCCACCGCCCCAGTGCATTTGCCCCATGCGGACGCCTTCCGGCAGGCTCGCACGTAGCAGGTCCAGCTCTTTGAGCAGGACGGAAAGGTAGTTGGCGACAGGTTTGAGGGTTGTTGTTCCTTGGGTCCTGCAAGCGCAGAACCAGCACAGCCGTTCACAGAACGGGATATGGAGATAGACCGACACGGGCTCGGCAGGGTCAAGCGCGGCAAGGGCCTGTTTCTGGAATGCCTCGCCCGTCGCAGGGCTGAAAGCCGTTGCTGGCGGGTAGCTGGTGTAACGGGGCACGCGGGCGTCAAAAAGGCCGAGGCGGCGCATATCATCAAGCTGTGTCATGCACCTTGAATGACACCACGCGCCGCGTTGCGATTTGCGCCAGATCAAATGGCGCGAGAAAAATCAGCTCAGCTGGTCGATAAAGCAGGCAGATATTTCGGCCACGCGCTCGGGCGGGGTGTCATTGCGAAAGAACGTCGCAAAGCCGGTGTCGGGGAACATCAGGTAGGTCTGCGTGGTGTGATCAACGAGGTAGAACTCGGGGTCGTCGTCCTGCGCCTGATAATAGGTGCGATAGGCCTGACTTGCGGCCCTGATCTGCTCGGGCGAGCCGGTCAGGCCGATCATGTCCTCGTGGAAATTGTCGGTGAAATCGCGGACAACGTCGACCGTGTCGCGCTGCGGATCAACCGTGATGAAGGCCGTGCCGATGTCGATGCCCTGATCTTCGAGGATATAGGCGGCCTGCGCGTTGCGCATCGCATCCAGCGGGCAGACGTCGGGGCAGAAGGTGTAGCCGAAATAAACCAACGTGGGTTTGGTGATGACATCGGCGTCGGTGACCGTCTCGCCCGTCTCCGAGACCAGCTCGAACGGGCCACCGATGGCGCCGCCGGCGACGGCGGTATCACCGCAGGGGGCCGGTGGCTGGCTGGCCTGCCAGACATAAACGCCCAAACCCGCAGCGGCAGCAAGCGTCACAGTTCCAAAAAGCTTGGCGTTCATGTCAGTCCCCTGAAGTGATCTTGCCGTCTCTTTCCCAGATTCGGGACAGAAACACCATGCGACGGGGGTTCACAGGGGCGCGAGATCAGCCTTGTCGGGGGGCGCGGCTTGAAATGACGTTCTGCGCCAGTTCCTGCGTATAGCTGGCCAGCGCTGCCAGATGTGTGTCCGCTGCCTGCGCATCGCACGCCTCGATCGCGTCGGCGATGCTTGTGTGCAGCGCGATGATCCGCTCGCGCGAGCGGGCGGTGA
>CAZOMZ010000079.1:0-7870 GCA_964581065.1 uncultured Loktanella sp.
AAGTGGCCGAGAACGGCGATCTGGCGAACTGGATGATCCCGGGCAAGCTGGTCAAGGGCATGGGCGGCGCGATGGACCTCGTCGCAGGCGTTGGCCGCGTGATCGTGGTGATGGACCACACCAACAAGCACGGCGAAAGCAAAGTGCTGAAGGAATGCACCCTGCCACTGACAGGCAAGGGTGTCGTCGACCGCATCATCACCAACCTTGGCGTTCTAGATGTGGGCCACAAAGGTCTGCACATCGTGGAATGCGCCGAAGGCGTCACCCGCGAAGAACTGATTGCTGCCACCGAGGCAACCATTGTCTGACCTGACCGTGACGCACGAGGAAAGCGGCAGCAAAGGCCGCTATCTTGTGCGTCACGACACAGGTGAAAGCGAACTGACCTATTCGGTTGCGTCCGAAACGCTGAAGATTGCAGATCATACGGCCGTCGCCGAAGGTCAGGAAGGCAATGGCATCGGGTTGATCATGCTTCGGGCCTTTGTCGCGGACGCGCGGCGGAACGGTTTCAAGATCCTGCCGCTATGCCCCTTTGTAAACGCCCAGCGACGCAAACATCCGGAATGGGCAGATGCCTTCGCGGTCTAGATCCCGTTGGCGTTGAAGACACAAGGATCACTGAACAACTCGGGAGGTGTGCGGCAGAGCCCCCGCGCGACCTGCCAGGCTGACAACACCTTTGGCACATAATTGCGCGTCTCTGCGAATGGTGGCACGCCTGCATAGCGGCGCACATTGCCTTCGCCTGCATTGTAACCGGCAAGCGCCAGCAGCGGATCATTGCCGAATTCCCTGAGCAGCCAGTCCAGATAAGCGACGCCACCCCGGATGTTCTGCGCCGGATCAAAGCTTTCACGCACGCCAAAGCGGGCAGCCGTTGCAGGCATCAACTGCATCAGACCCTGTGCACCAGCCGAACTGACCGCGGTCTCGCGTCCGGCGCTTTCAACCGAAATCACAGCAAGCACCAAGGCAGGTGACACCTGTGTGCCGACTGTCTCGCGCAGGATCTGCAGGCCGTGCGCATTCACGATCCGCTGCAACGACTGCAGCCGTGGCGCAGGCACCGCGCGGCCCTCAGGCGGATTGGAGAGGAATTCGAGCGCCTGCGCGAACCGTGCAGGACTTTGCGCCTCAAGTTGCGGCGACATGGCCAACCAGAACCACTCCATCCCCGAGGGCGCTGGCAAGGCAGCAGGGTCAGGCGCGGCGGCAACGGCGGGTGGCGGATCGGCATAGACCGGATCGAGCCGCGGGGCATTGGGGTCGATCTGGACCGTGATGCGGCCCGTCGCGCCGCCTGTGGGGACCGCGACCCGCTTGAACGTAAAGTCCGGCTGGAGCCGCTCAACCTCGGCTGAAACGGGACCTGCCGCGATGAATGCCCACAAAAGCAACGGAAAGGCGCGAAAGTGATTCATTTTCGTGAACCTGCTCGGATTTTTTCTTTCGTGAAAAATGGCAGAAAACCGTCTTTTTTCCAAATGAAGGTAAACAATCCGTCAAAATTCGCACGCATTACGTGCAATTTCGCAACCGTTTCCAGAAAAAACTTGAAATCGCTTTTTCAATAAGTCCATGCTTTTCAATACATTGCAACTTTATTGGAGGATTATTGCTCGCTGCGCAAAGAATTTTTGGGGATGTCAAACTCCCGCCCCAATCATTAGAGTATAAAGTATTGTCCAAGACGGGAATTGTGCTGACAGCCTTGCACAAGAGACCGGCGAGGAAAGGAATAAACCCTGTGACTGCCCTGAGGAGGGAATTGAAATGCTTAAGTTTATCGAAAAGTTCCGCAACGACGAAGAAGGCGCTGTAACAGTTGACTTCGTTGTTCTGACTGCTGCGATCGTTGTTCTCGGCCTGGCCGTTGGTACAGCAATCAGCAACGGTGCTGAAGGCCTGGCCAACGACATCGAGAACTCGCTGAACAACATGAACGCCGAATAAGGCGCTTCAACCATCATCGATGGAAGATCTTAAAGGCCGCGCCGCCAGTGGCGCGGCCTTTCTCGTGCGCTTCACCCACCAATGTCCTTGGCGATGTGAAGGGTCGGTTAGCGAGTCACCGCGCGTGTCCTGCGGTCCGAAAAATGTTTGAAAGCGACAGACATGAATGACTTGATCACCAGATTCCTGAGCGACGAAGATGGCGCTATCACTGTGGACTTTGTGGTCCTCGTTGCGGCCATCTGCACCTTGGGCCTCGTCATCGTCCTGATCATCAGCGGCGGCGCGACGGATCTTGCCAACGACATCGAGAACTTCCTCGGCAACATCGAAGTCTAATCTGGGCCGGCCACGCTGGTTCCTTAACCTGACGGCTGCCGCATGAAGCCTTGATCCCAATGCCAGTGACTGCTGAAGCGCAGAGGGCACACAGTGGCCCCTGCGCCATGCTGACATCTGGCATCTTTGTTTGTTTGATGTTTATTGTTCCGCTACAGATAGGCCGGAACCGAGTAATACTAGAGGAATTTCCATGCGCGCACTTTTCGGATTGGTTCTTTTGGCGGGCATGGGGCTTGCCGGATTTGCCGTTTACATGGTGAATCAATCGCTCGAGAGCAAAGATGCCGCGATTGCCCGCGAGCGCGACCGCGCACGCCAGATTGTGCAGACGGTCGACGTCTATGCACCGGCACGCGATCTGACCTATGGCGAGCTGTTGCAGGCCGAAGACGTCAAGATCATCAAATACGCATCTGGCAACCTTCCGGAGGGCGTCTTCCGCACCGAAGAAGAACTGTTCCCCGAGGGCCTCAACACGCCGCGCGTTGTCCGGGTGCCCATGTTCACCAATGAACCCATCATTGAAGCAAAGGTGACCGAAGCCGGCGCACCACGCGGCCTGACCGCCCTGCTTGACCCCGGAACCCGCGCATTCCCGCTGCCACGCAACCTGACCGACGCTTTTGCCGACGATCTGCGGGTCTCTGACCGGATCGACCTTTTCTGGGTCGGTCGTGTCGGCGACCGGAGCATCTCGCGCCTTGTCAAAAGCGGTCTCGAGATCATCGCTGTTGATGACGGGAACGTGGTCTTGCAGGTCTCCCAGAATGATTTTGCGGACCTGCGCGTCCTGCAATCAGCCGGTTCGATTGCCCTGACACCCGTCGCATTGGTGGATGAGGAAGGTGGCGACCTGTCTATCGAGACCAGCATTCAGGACGTCCTTGGCATCGAAGAGGCCGTCATCGAAGCCGCCCCCGAAGCAGAGCCAGAGCCCGAGATATGCACAAGGCGCGAGCGGCGAGGGGTAGATATTGTGGTCATCGAGGTCCCTTGCGAATAATGATGGCACAGAGACCCAACAGTTTTATCGCCAAAAACGAGCGTCCCGCACGGGGCGCTCGTTTTCGTTCAACTCATGAGTGTTGCGCTTTGTCCACATGTGGTTTGCCCGACAACACCTTGATTCTTGCAAAAAAAGCGCATCTCGCCCATGGTCGACAAATCATGGGCACAAAAGACCCACAACAATCGTGATCGGAGAGGCAGGTCACTTATGACGCAAAAACGATTTCTTAAGGCAGCTTTAGCGGGCCTGACACTGTCGCTCACTGCGGCAGCACCAACACTGGCCCCGGCCGATACGCTGCGCGTTTTGCGCGGCGCACCGTCCAGCGCCCTGAATGTCCCGATGAACCGGGCCATTATCGTCGAAAGCGAAGAACCATTTACAGAGCTTTCCATCGCAAACCCCGGGATCGCGGATATCTCTTCGCTGTCGGACCGGACAATCTACGTTCTGGGCAAAGAGCCCGGACGCACCACGCTGACACTCCTTGGTGCGGACGGACGTCTGATTTCGAACGTTGAAGTTCACGTTGCGCCCGACCTTGCGGAATTCAAGGAACGGCTTTCCCAGATCATCCCAGGGGAAAACATCGAAGTGCGCACCGCCAACAATGGCATCGTACTCTCCGGCACTGTCAGCTCGCTGGCACGGATGGATCGGGCACTTGATCTCGCACAACGCTACGCGCCTGACCGCGTGTCCAACCTGATGATGGTTGGCGGCACACAACAGGTTATGTTGAAAGTCCGCTTTGCAGAAATGCAGCGTTCGGTCAGCAAGGCGCTGTCCAGCTCGATTTCACTGAGCGGGAATGCTTTCAACAACACGCTTGGCGTCACCGGCGGTTCGACCCGGACAGTGACACAGGGTGCAATCGGCAACTCTTTGGCCGGTAACGTCCCTGCAGGTAACGAAAACAACGGTGCGGCGATCTTCAATTTCGGTGCCGGTGGCCTCGAAGTCGGTATCCTGCTTGAAGCACTTGAATCCCGCGGTGTTGTCCGCTCGCTTGCCGAGCCAAACCTGACAGCACTCAGCGGCCAGCAGGCAACTTTCCTTGCCGGTGGCGAATATCCTGTGCCTGTTGCAGCCGACGGCGGCAGCGTTTCGGTGCAGTACAAGCCGTTCGGTGTTGAATTGAAGTTCACTCCGGTCGTGGTTGACGAAGACATCATCAACCTTGAGCTGGTCGCAGCGGTCTCGGCAATCGACACCGCCAACGCCATTCAGGCCAACGGTTTCTCGATCGATGCCTTCACACGCCGCGAAACATCGACAACTGTTGAAATGCGCGATGGCGAAAGCTTTGCAATCGCCGGGCTGCTGTCGGATGACTTCACCGACCTCAGCGGACAAGTGCCTTGGGTCGGGGATATCCCCGTGCTTGGCGCACTCTTCCGCAGTGCGGAATATGCACGCCGTCAGACCGAACTGGTCATCATCGTCACGCCTCATCTGGTCACACCGACCCGTGGCGAAGCGCTGGCGCTGCCAACTGACCGCGTACGTCCGCCAACCGAACAGGATCTCTTCCTATTCGGCCGCGTGGCCCGCAACGAGGCACCATCATCCGGTGGGGCAGGTGAAGTAGCCCGTCAGGACTTTATCGGGTCCTACGGCTATGTTCTGGACGAATGATTTGGAGCGTAAGTCGATGAAAAAACTAATGACAACGGCTATCGCCGCCGCAACCCTCGCTGCCTGTACTCCGGTTGATCCGACATTCTCGTCGTTCTTCTCCGAAGCAGGTGCTAGCCTCGACGCCGGCGATTTCGGCGAGGCGACAACCAACAACCGGCTCGTGCAGTCCGGTCAGATCGACTACACGGTCAATCTGGCCCGCCGTTTCGCAGCAGACGTAGATTCGACGGTCACATTCGCCTTCGACTCGACCGTTCTGGATGCGGATGCACGCGCAACGCTGATGCGTCAGGCCGACTGGATCCGCCAATTCCCTGAAGTCCGCTTCAAGGTATATGGTCACACCGACCTCGTTGGCAGCCAGGCCTACAACCGTGGTTTGGGTCTGCGTCGGGCACAGGCTGTCGTGCGCTTCCTTGTCTCGCAAGGGATCGACCGGAGCCGCCTTGAAGCCGTCGCTTCCTTCGGTGAAACGCAGCCGCTGATCGTGACCGAAGGTCGCGAACGTCGGAACCGGCGCACCGTCACAGAGGTCTCGGGATTTGTGGAAAGCAACCCGGCGCTGCTGAACGGCAAATATGCAGAAGTCATCTTCCGCGAGTATGTCATCGGCGCGACACCCGCACCGACGATTGGCGGGACACAGATTGGCGGCAACTAAGCCGCACATCATAAGCGACTTTGACGCCGGGCCTTGTGCCCGGCGTCAACATTTTTAACGGTCACTTCTGATCGTTGCTAAATTTCGCACAATAGCGGATTTTTCGCCTAATTCTCGACACGGTTCGCGCCCAGAGTTAACATCGTGATGAGTCCATTATCGAAGAGCTGTAGTCATAGTTTATTGATATGCTAGGCTTAAGCAGTTGTTTGGTAATTTTATTCTTCTCCGTTTAAGGGACACCTAAAATATGAGCACCAGCCCGGCCGTGCAAAGCGATACGCCCCCGATTGTTGCGTGCACAATCAGCCGCGACGTCCAGAATTTTGATCTGCTGATCGAAGACATGGAGTCTGCGCTCGGCGATGCATGGGGTGATCTGAGCTTTGAGGATGCGACCGCATTCCTTGGCCAACCCGAAGCGGCAGGCCTGCAATTCGTCACGATCGCAATGGATTCAGAGGACGAAGACAACCTTCCCACTGTCTCTGGCATCATCGCTGCAGCCAAAGCCGCGAATATCAAGGTGATCCTGATCGCCGAAGATGTCAGCCCGGGTGCGCTGCACCAGTTGCTTCGCGAAGGCGGCGACGAATTTGTCCCCTACCCGCTGCCCGAAAATGAACTTGCAAAGGCGATCGAACGTGTCCTCACCGAGCCGGAAACACCTGTCGCTGCGCCAACCAATGCGACCGGCCAGTCAAAGGGCGACAAGAATGGTGTGATCATTCCGGTTCACGGTCTTGCCGGCGGAACCGGTGCGACGTTGATGGCGGTGAACCTTGCGTGGGAGCTTGCCAATATCGACAAGAAGAACCCTCCGAAGGTCTGTCTTCTGGATCTGGATTTCCAGTTCGGATCGGCGTCGACCTATCTCGATCTGCCGCGCAGGGAATCTGTTCTGGAATTGCTGACAGATACGGAGTCGATGGATTCTGAATCCTTCCTTCAGGCGCTTCTGACCTATGGCGACAAGTTGCAGGTGCTGACCTCGCCGACGGACATGATTCCGCTCGATATGATTTCGCCTGACGATATCCGTCGGGTTGTCGATCTGGCTGCAAGCCATTTCGACTTTGTGGTGATCGACATGCCTTCCACGATGGTGGAATGGTCGCAGACAATTCTTGAGATGTCCCATGTCTATTTCGCGATGATCGAACTGGACATGCGGTCGGCACAGAACACCTTGCGTCTCAAACGCGCCCTGCAATCCGAAGATCTGCCATTCGAAAAAATCCGCTTCCTTCTGAACCGCGCGCCCGGGTTTACCGACCTGAACGGCAAAGGGCGCGTCAAGCGGCTTGCGGAAAGCCTCGGCATTGCGATCGAGGTCCAGCTTCCGGATGGTGGCAAACCAGTGCTGCAAAGTGCCGATCACGGCGCGCCAATGTCCGAGACAATCCCCAAGAACCCCCTGCGAAAAGAGATCGTGAAGTTAGCGAAATCTCTCCACGAAATTGGTCTGGTGGAAGAGGCTAACGCCATTTCCTAAGAGGTAAAGCGATGTTTTCAAAATATAAAAAGCCGACACCCGCAAGAGATGGCGCACCTGCCGCGCCAAGCACGGTGCCTGTTGCCAAGGCCGATCCGGCAGAGGCAGCGCGCAAGCCCTTGATGAAAACAATGCAGCCCAAGCGGCCGGCAGAGGCTGGCCCGGCAGATCGCGAGAAGCGCCGCAAGGAACGCCTTGGCGAGATCAAGCTCGAATTGCACAAGGCTTTGCTGGACAACCTCAACCTTGCCGCACTCGACACCGCCACCGAGCAGGACCTGCGCGCCGAGATCAACGCAATTTCCAGCGAAACGCTCGAAGACATGGGGATCGTGCTGAACCGCGAGGAACGGCAGACCCTCAATCAGGACCTGTTCTTCGAGGTGACCGGCCTTGGCCCTCTGGAAACATTGCTGAAAGACGAAAGCGTCAACGATATTCTGGTGAACGGCCCGCAGCAGATTTTTGTGGAACGTAACGGCCGGCTGGAACTGACGGACATCACTTTCAAAGATGAAAAGCACCTGCTGCGGATCATCGACAAGATCGTGTCCGCCGTTGGTCGCCGCGTTGATGAATCCAACCCTTATGTTGACGCCCGTCTTGCCGATGGTTCGCGTTTCAACGCGATGGTGCCACCGATTGCGGTGGACGGATCACTGGTGTCCATCCGTAAGTTCAAAAAAGACAAACTCGGGATCGAAGAGCTTGTTCAATACGGCGCTTTCACCGAAGAAATGGCCGCCTACCTGCAGGCCGCCGT
>CAZOMZ010000080.1:0-7803 GCA_964581065.1 uncultured Loktanella sp.
GTTTCGTCAAACAGGCGGTTCCATGCGGCAGACCCCACAGCGGACTGGTCGTGCAGGAATTTCTCCAGCTCGTCCGACAACTGATGCGGCTTCATCGCGCGCATGCGGTCGAACACGGGCTTGTAGCGGGCGAGGTCGGCATTGGCGGCCAGCAGACCCGCAAGGTGGTCGTCCTCAAGCCGGTTGAACTCCAGCGTGAAGAAGACAAGCGGCGTGGTGAAATTGGTGATCTTTTCCTGGCAATCGGACAGGAACTTGGTGCGCCCGCCATCGGTGGTCAGCTGGTGATACCGCAGTCCGGCATAAGACATGATGCGGCCTGCGATGATGTCGATCTCTTCATAGCGCTGGACGGCCTTCAGCATGCCGTCTGCATCCAGCGTCGCCAGCTTGCCTTCATAGTCGGCGGCAAAGGCGGCGCATTCCTTTTCCAGCCACGCCATATCGCGTTTGAGTTCATCACTGTCAGGGGCAGGGTAGAGGTCCGTCAGATCCCATTCGGGCAGGTTTCCGAGGTTTTTGCCACCAGCGGCATTGGCATCGAAAACAGGGGTCGGGAACTTCATGGGATCGCCTTTCATCATTGCTTGCAGAATACATAGGGAGAGGGAACGGGGGTGAAAACCCCGTCATCCATATGTCGCCAACATCTCTTTGAGATCATCGAGCGTATTTGCTTCATCCACCGGTTTGTCGCGCCGCCAGCGCAGCATGCGCGGAAAGCGTAAGGCAACACCGGATTTGTGGCGCGGGCTTTCCTGAATGCCCTCGAAGGCAATCTCGAACACATGGGTGGGCGGCACCTGCCGGACGGGGCCAAAGCGTTGCAGGGTGTTCTTGCGGACCCATGCGGTAATCTCGCGGAACTCGGCGTCGGTGAGGCCGGAATAGGCTTTGGTGAAAGGCACCAGTTCATTCCCGTCACGTACGGCGAATGTGTAGTCGGTGAACATGTTGGCGCGCCGCCCATGTCCCGCCTGCGCATAGATCATGACCGCGTCAATCGTCAGCGGGTCAATCTTCCATTTCCACCAGTCGCCACGCTTGCGCCCCGCTAGGTAGGGACTGGAGAGGCGTTTCAACATCAGCCCCTCCGCGCCCAGGTCACGGGATTGGTCGCGCGCGGCGCTCAGATCGTCCCAAGTGGTGAAAGGAACCGAAGGAGACAGACGCAATGGCGCCTCGGATGGCACCTCTGCAATCAAGGCCTGAAGCAGCGCCCGCCGTTCTAGCAATGGTCGGTTGCGGATATCCGTGCCCTCATGCTCCAGCAGGTCATAGCCCATCAGGATCACAGGCGCTTCAGCCAGCAGTTTCTTCGGCACGGTTTTGCGTCCGATCCGTTTTTGCAGCGCGTTGAAGGACAGGGGGCGGTCACCCGCAAAGGCCAGCACCTCGCCGTCGATCACCGTGCCGTCGGGCAGATAATCGCGCAGTTGCGCCAGTTCGGGAAAGCGGTCTGTCATCAGGTCCTCGCCCCGCGACCAGAGGTGATGCTCGCCCCCGCGCACAATCAATTGACCGCGTATGCCGTCCCATTTTCTTTCGGCATTCCAAACGGATGGGGCGCCAAGCTCTTCTAATGCTTCAAGTTGATAGGCCAGATAGAAGGGATATGGTTTGGACAGGTCCGCCGTCGGATCATCCGCCTCGATCAGCGCCTCCCATGTCACCGTGTCCGGTGTCCAACTGCCCATCAGCTTGTGGGTCAGTTCCGCCTCGGGCTGGCCTGTGGCTTGTGCCAGCGCCCGTGTGATCAGCTTGGCACTCACCCCGATGCGGAACCCGCCCGTCAGGAGCTTGGTGAAGAGGAACCGCTCGGCCTGCGGCAGGCGGGACCATGCATCAAGGATGCCCGCCTTGCGGTCTTCCTCCTCCAGCGTCGAAAGGTGGCGGAGATAGGCGATCCATTCGGAGAGCGGTTTGTCCTCGTCTCCTTCACTAGGGGGCAGGACCAGCGCGATGGTTTCGGCCAGATCACCGACGACGCTATAGCTTTCCTCGAACAGCCAATCCGGCAGCCCTGCGACCTCGGCCGCCCATTCGCGCAGACGGGTGGCGGTGATCGTCCGCTTGGGGCGGCGTCCGGTAAAAAGCGCAATGGTCCAGAGTTTATCGGCGGCACTGGCGGTCCGGAAATAATCGACCAGTGCAGCAGTTTTCACGCTGGTCTTCGTGCTTTCGTCCACACGAGTCACAAGGGCGGCAAAATCCTTCATCCCTCGGCCTCATCCGCTTGGTCAAAGCCTTCGCCCTGATAGTCGGTGCTGACGATATGCGCGTCATAGCCCTGATCCGCCAGCCACCGCCGGAAGGCAGAGGTGTAGCCATGGGTCACAAACACCTTTTCGGCCCCTGTCGCCCTGATCGCAGAATTCAGCCCGTCCCAGTCGGCATGGTCCGAGACAATAAACCCGCGATCCGCCGCGCGTCTGCGACGCACCCCGCGCAGGGCCATCCAGCCGGAGGCAAAGGCGGTCGAGGCAGGCCCGAACCGTCGTGCCCACGTCGTGCCAAGCGCGCTGGGCGTGGCCAGCACAAGTGCGCCGGGATGGGTTTTGTGGGTAATCTCGGGTGTGACGCGGATCGTATCGGGCAGGCGCACGCCCTGACTGCGCAACACCTCGTTGGTATTCTCAATCGCGCCATGGGTCAGGATTGGGCCGATCCCCTGATCCACCGTCGCCAGCAACCGCTGCGCCTTGCCCAAGGCATAGGCTCCGAGGATCGACGTCCGCCCTGCGGCGGCATTCGCAGCCCACCATTCGTTGATCTGGGCGGTCAGCACATCCTCGGGCGTCCATTTGAAGACGGGGAGGCCAAATGTGCATTCGGTGATGAAGGCGTGGCATGTGACGGGTTCGAAAGGCTCTGACAGCCCGTCAGCCACCGTTTTGTAGTCACCGGAAACGACCCAGACCTGACCGCCCACCGCGACCCTGATCTGCGCCGATCCCGGCACATGGCCTGCGGGATGGAAAGAGACCTCGGCATCCCGGATCCGCAACGGCGTGTCATAGGCGGTGGTCTGCAAAGTGATGTCGCCCAAGCGGTGGCGCATCACCGGTGCGGCCCCTTCTGTTGCCAGATAGCGCCCCATGCCGGGACGCGCGTGGTCGCTGTGGCCATGGGTGATCAACGCACGGTCCACAGGCCGCCACGGGTCGATATAGAAATCACCCGCAGGGCAATAGATCCCGCGATCCGTAAATGTCAGAACATCCGCCATACCCCGACTATAGAGCGGTGGCGCTGCCCGCCAATGCCGCATAAGTTGGCCACGAATTTGCGAAAGGCCCCGCCATGGCGCTGACCCCCGACCTGATCAAGGAAACCTATGCCGCCATTGCGCCCGCCACGATGCGCACGCCCACGGTCCATGCGGCGCGGCTGTCGCTGCAACTGGGGTTTGATCTTTATCTGAAACTGGAGAACCTCCAGCACACCAATGCTTTCAAGGCCCGCGGGGCGCTGGCGAAGCTTCTGACCCTGACAGATGCGGAACGAAAGGCAGGTGTCATCGCATGCAGTGCGGGTAACCACGCGCAGGGGCTGGCCTATCACGCCAACCGGCTGGGCATTCCTTCAGTGATCGTCATGCCCGAGGGCACGCCCTTCAACAAAGTGAAACGCACCAAGGACTTTGGTGCCGAAGTCGTCCTGCACGGGCGCGGTTTTGATGAAAGCGTGCAGTTCACGCTTGATCTGGCGGCAGAACGCGGGATGACCTTCGTGCATCCTTTCGATGATCCGGTCGTCGCCGCAGGGCAGGGCACGGTGGCGCTGGAAATGCTGGAGGACCAACCCGATCTGGACGTGATCGTTGTGCCGATTGGCGGCGGCGGGTTGATTGCTGGCATGGCTGTGGCGGCAAAGTCGGTCAAACCGCAGGTGCAGATCATCGGAGCGCAGGCCGCGAACTTCGACGCGGTAAAGGCGCAGTTCGACAACCTTGCAACCAATTTCGGAGGTGCCACGCTGGCCGAAGGGATCGCGGTCAAGGCACCCTCGGCTGCAAATATCGCAATGATCCAAGAACATGTGGACCGGATCGAGACAGCAACAGAAGCGGAAATCGAGGCCGCCGTCTTTGACCTACTGTCGCAGGAAAAGATCGTCGCCGAAGGGGCCCCCGGTGCAGGATTGGCGGTGATCGAAAAGCTCGCCTCTGAACTCCAGGGCAAAAAGGTCGGGCTGGTCGTCTGCGGCGGCAATATCGACTCGCGGCTGCTCTCCACGCTGATTCTGCGCGGGCTGGTACGCGACGGGCGCATCACGCGCCTGACGTTCGAGATTGATGACACCCCCGGCCAGTTGGCCAGAATTTCGCGGATCATCGGTGAAGGCGGCGCAAACGTGGTCGAGGTGATTCACCAGCGGATGATGCAGAGCGTGTCGCTGAAAAAAGCCGAGCTCGAGATCGTGATCGAAGCGCGTGACAAACAGCATGTGGCCGACGTCCTGTCAGAACTTCGGGACGCAGGTTTCAAAGTGCGTGCAGACAGCGAGATTGCCTAGACGCGATGTGCGTCGAAATGGCGGACGGTTTCATCTATCAGCAGATCACGCATCTGGGGTTTGTCCATCAGCATCTCATGCAGGCCGCCGTCAATGACGCGGAGCTTGCCATCGGGCCATTCTGCCATCCGGTCCTTGATACGCTGTGGGCTGACAATGGCCTCGCGGGTGCCGAGATAGGTGAGCGCCGGCACATCGGGTGACGGCATCCGGCTGAGCGTCAGCATTTCCCGCAAGGACAGGTTGACCCAACGCAGCGACGGACCACCAAGGCCAAGGTCCGGTTGGGCCACAAGCTGCTGCTTAAACAGTTCCCACATCTCGGGATCGTTCGTCAGGGTGTTTTTGTCGAAGTCTTCGCGCAGGACGTAGCTTTCGGTCGACTGCCCGGGGGTCAGTTTGCCCGAAAAGCCAAGCAACATGGCAAGCGACGACATCAGCCAAGCACCGGCGCGCACGACGGGGGACATCTCGACACCCCACATCGGGGCCGAGAACATTGCGGCCTGCACATCCAGCCCTTCATAAAGTGCCCGCAGCCCGATGCATCCACCCATTGAATGGGCAAGCAGAAAATAGGGGCGCGGCAGGCCAAGAGCCTCGGCATGGGCCACGGTTGCTCTGACATCATGCTGATAGTCCGCAAACCGGCCCACATGTCCGATCATCCGGTCGTCCAGCATTCTGTCGGCGATCCCCTGGCCGCGCCAGTCGATCGCAAGGCTGGCGTAACCATCGGCCCGCAGTGCCTTTGCGGTGACGCCGTATTTTTCGACAAACTCGGTCCGCCCCGGAAAAATCAGAACGGTGCCCTTTGCCTCGGCCAGCGGCCAGTGTGCCACGCGGATGCGGACACCATCAGCCGTCTTCAGCCAATGGGCTGCCCCCCCATCGGGGCCGTTTGCAATATCTTCGAAAAGGGGGGCGCGTTCCATCGGTCTTAGGCCAGCACACCGGACAGGCGCATGGCCGCACCCATGTCACCGTCAACCGAGAGCTTGCCGGTCATAAATGCGGTGGTCGGGTTCATCTCGCCATCCAGAATGGCTTTGAAGGTCTCTGTCGACGCGGTGAGGGTGACATCTGCGTCCTCATCACCTGCATGTGCGCCATTGGCATCAATAATGATGCTGCCTTCGCCCTCGATGGCGAATTTGGCAGTTCCGTCAAAGCCGTTATCGCCCATTTTTGCGTTCAGGGCCTCTACAGCCTGTGCCACTACGTCGCTCATCTTGTCGTTCCTTTGCTCATTGTTGTGATCATGCACCTCTGGCGTCGGGCGCGCGATACGCTACATTGTCATTTATGGGTATCGTAGCTGATCGCTTCAAATGTGCCGTTGCGGCACTTTCGCTGACCATCGGGTTTTCCATGCCCGCTTATGGGCAGGATTCGGTTTTGGACGGGCTGTACCGCGAACTGGCCGAGGCCGCGCCGTCGGACAGCGCGCGGATCGAACAGCGCATTATCGCCGAGTGGGAAAAGAGCGGCTCGGCTGCGATGGACCTGCTGTTGCGACGCGGCAAGGAGGCGCTGGACGAAGGGCGGCCCGAGGTCGCGGTCGAGCATTTCTCGGCGCTGGTCGATCACGCCCCTGCATTTGCCGAAGGCTACTACGGCCGCGCGTCGTCCTATTATCTGCTGGGCCTGACCGGACCGGCGCTTGAGGACATCGAGACCGTGCTACGCCTCAACCCGCGGCACTTTGAGGCGATGACCGGTCTTGGGGTTGTGATGGAAGAACTGGGGCGGAAAGAGGATGCGCTTGAAATCTACCGCATGATCCTTGATATCCACCCGAACGCGGCTCAGGCGCTTGACGCCACCGAAAGGCTCGCACTGGAACTGGAAGGTCAGGCGCTCTAGGCGGCTGCCCCATCGCACGGGAAGACAAGATGGCGTCGCGCATCACGGCCGTGCTGGGCCCGACCAATACGGGCAAGACACACTATGCCATTCAAAGGATGCTGGCCTACCGGACCGGCGTGATCGGCCTGCCGCTGCGCCTGTTGGCACGCGAGGTCTACGACCGGATTGTTGCCGAGCGGGGCCCGAGCGTTGTCGCTCTGATCACCGGCGAAGAACGGATCGTGCCGCCGCGTGCGGCCTATTGGGTCTGCACCGTCGAAGCGATGCCCGAGGGCATGGGCTGCGATTTTCTGGCCGTTGACGAGATCCAGCTTTGTGCCGATCCCGAACGGGGACACGTCTTTACCGACCGTCTTTTGCACGCGCGCGGGTTGCATGAGACGCTGTTTCTGGGTGCCGAAACCATGCGCGGGGCGATCTCGGCGATGGTGCCCGAGGTGCAGTTCATGCATCGCGAGCGTATGTCCGAATTGACCTACACTGGTTCGAAAAAGATAAGCAGAATGCCAACAAGGTCCGCGATCGTGGGCTTTTCGGTTGAAAATGTATACGCCATTGCCGAGCTTCTGAGGCGCACAAAGGGCGGTGCGGCGGTCGTAATGGGTGCGCTGTCACCGCGAACGCGCAACGCGCAGGTTGAAATGTACCAGAACGGCGATGTCGACTATCTGGTGGCGACGGATGCCATCGGGATGGGGCTGAACCTTGATATCGGGCATGTCGCCTTCTCGTCTCTGACAAAGTTCGACGGCCTGCGGATGCGGCATCTGCAACCCGAAGAACTGGCCCAGATCGCGGGACGGGCGGGGCGACACGTTGATAACGGCACATTCGGCGTGACCGGCGAAGCGCCCCCTTTGGACGAAGCTGTCGCGCAGTCTATTTGCGAACACCGTTTCCAGCCGGTCAAGAAACTCCAGTGGCGCAACAGCGACTTGCGGTTCTCTTCGGTCAAAAGGCTGATCGCAAGTCTGGAGGACAGGACGGACGATCCGTGGCTGACCCGTGTACGCGAAAGCGACGACCTTGCCGCGCTCAAGGCATTGGCGGGCGATGCAGAAGTCGCGGCGCGCGCAAGCGATGGTCCTTCAATCAAGCTTTTGTGGGATGTCTGCCGCATCCCTGATTTCCGCGGCATCAGCCGGGGCGAACATGCCAGCCTGCTGACACATATCTACAACGACCTGCATCAAACTGGGCATGTCTCTGCCAATTGGTTCGGTTTGCAGGTGCGCAGGATTGACCGCACCGATGGCGACATTGATACGCTGTCCAAGCGCCTCGCATATATCCGGACTTGGACATATGTCGCGCAGCGCAAGGGCTGGCTGCTTGACGAATCTCGTTGGCGTGACGAGACCCGCGCTGTAGAAGACCGACTATCTGACGCGTTGCATGGCGCGTTGACGCAAAGAT
>CAZOMZ010000081.1:0-2864 GCA_964581065.1 uncultured Loktanella sp.
TGGGGCCTGCGGTAATCGCCCCCGAGGGGCATTCGAGGGCGCATTTGTTGCAGGCGTCGCAGAACTTTTGCTGGCCGAAATCAATCGGCCTGTCATGGGTCATCGGCATGTTGGTTGTCACGACACCGGATTTCAGGCGTGGCCCGAGGAAGGGGTTCAGGATGACTTCGCCGATCCGGCTGACCTCGCCAAGCCCCGACAGCAGCAACAGCGGCGGGTGCAGCACCTCTTCATCCATGGCCGAATGCACCCGCGCCTCGTATCCCAGATTGCGCAGGTGCTGGGCCAGCACACCACCCAAGAGAGAGAAACGCAGATAGGCGCGCATGGATTGCGCGCAGGCGATCCAGTCGTCGCCCGATGCGCCCTCCATCGTCTCGTGCCCCTGATCGACGATCATCGAGATGGCGTTGGGATGATAGGGAGTGATCGGGTTTCCGGCTGCGTCATGGCTGTAGTAGGCAAAGTCCGGACAGGCGCTGAGGCCCACAGCGTCGATGCCAAGGAAATAGAGCGCGGCCTTGATATTCGCCGCATTCGTGTCCGGCGTGCTTTCGGCGGGCGTACCTTTCGGCTGTCCGTCCTGTAGCAGGACAAACGCCCCCATCGTCGTGCGGAAGGCAAAGGCCGAGGCTGATTTGCGCACAAAGTTTCCGTTCTTTGTGGCGTCCTGCACGGTCTTGCCGAGGTCTCCGAACAAGCCGCGCGCAAACATGTTGGCGCGCTTGGGCACGCGGGCGACATTGGCGCGGTCGATGTAGGTTGTGGGATCATCGACGCGTTTGAGTGTCTCGAACGGGTGCGGCCCAAGGTGAAAATCACGTTTGGCGAATGGGTCGCGGTTGCGCGCCGATTTGGCGTGATCGCCCAGCCCCGTGCGGTAGCTCACAGGCAGGGGCTGGTCGGGATAAAGCGGCAGGTCCGGTTTCATCTCCAGCGTGGTGGTAACAGCCGCGAGACCATAGCGGTCGCCTGTGAAAGGGTTCAGCAGATTGCCGTCTTTCAGCGCCACCAGCCCGGCCTGCGCCGCCAATGCGCCCAGATGGACGTCCGAGGCTGCCATGGAATGCGCCCGCGCGTCATAGCCCAAAGTGCGGATGTAGCTGGCCAGCGTTACGGCAGTTTCCATGCCCCGAAGGCAGGCACGGTGGGGCAGGGCGTCCTTGATCCAGTCGGTGCCCGCCTCGTCTTTGCGCGGGTCGCGGGGATGGTCGTAAAGGAACACAATGGCGTGGGTATGGTGGTGGCAATCCTGCGGTGGCATCGCCATGCTTTCGCGCAGGTTGGCCAGAATGACGTCAATCCCCGCCGCAAGGGTCGAGGGCTGCATGCTGCGCAGTTTGTCGGCAAGGCGATCCACGTCGGGGTTGGTTAGCGCATCTGCTAACCATGCCTCTGGCGGGATCTCGCAGGTGCCCACCATGCTTGCATCACAATAGTAGCCGAACGCCTTGAGATGATTGGCCCTTTCCATTGGGTCATCGGGAATTTCCGCCACTTCGCGTTTGACCATCCCGTCGCGGGTGGCGTCCAGCATCGCCTGATAGTCCTGCATCGCATTGACGATGCTTGCCGGATCATCGGGGCGGCGGAAGGTCAGCCCCGTCATCGGCGGCAGGTCGGCCAGATCGACGGTGGATTGCCGCATCAGCGCCTCTAGCGGGTAGGGGCCGAAATGCATGGGGCGGGACTTGTAGGATCGCAGCTTCAACATCGGTTGACACCGTCCGCGCGTCGGGGTCCGGTGTCAATGCAACTTGAGGCACTGTAGGCATGATCAAAGGCATCATCTTCGACAAAGACGGCACGCTGTTCGACTTCAACGCGACATGGGGCACATGGGCGCGCGGGATGCTCGAGGCAGAGACGGGCGGCGATCCGGCGCTTTTTGCGCGGCTGGCCGAGGCACTGGGCTATGACACAGCGACCAACAGGTTCATGCCGGGAAGTGTGGTCATCGCCTCGACCGTGGGCGAGGTAGCGGATGTCATCCAATCTGTGCTGGACCTGTCAGACAGAGACGCCCTTCTGTCGCGCATGAACACGGCGGCTGCAGAGGTCACTCAGGTCGAATCCGTGCCGCTCGTTCCCTATTTCACAGACTTGCGGTCGGCAGGTCTGGCGCTGGGCATTGCAACCAACGACGCGGAAGCGCCTGCGCGGCGGCATCTCGAACGCGCGGGCGTGGCAGAGCTGTTCGATTTTATCGCAGGTTACGATACTGGCCACGGGGCCAAGCCGGGGCCGGGGCAACTGCTGGGGTTTTGTGCCGCGACAGGGCATTTGCCAGAGCATTGCGTGATGGTGGGTGACAGCACCCATGATCTGCACGCAGGGCGCGCCGCCGGCATGGTGACCGTCGGCGTGCTGACCGGTCCGGCCCTGCAGGCGGAACTGGCGCCACATGCCGATGTGGTGCTTGAGACCATCGGTGCGCTGCCGCGATGGCTGCAGCAAGAAAAACTGGCAACATTCCAATAACGACAGTCTTTGTCGGTAACGCGTCATCCCGTCCGAAGTCGGTCTGCGAAAGTTTCTTCGACTGATAGGGGAGACTCAGGGATGAGCGATACCGGCAAGACACGGCGGCGGGGTGGCGGACGCGCAGGAGCGGCCAACCGGCGCGGAACGGCGACAATCGAACAGATGCCATGGCGCATTCCAGTCAACACCGACCGTCCCACCGAGCCGCTGGGCGAAGATGGCGTACAGGCGATCCACGATGGCGCGATGCGCATCCTCGAAGACATCGGGATCGAGTTCCTGAACGAAGAGGCGCTGGAGCTGTTCAAAGAGGCCGGTTGCACCGTCAACGGCACCAACGTCCGCATGGGCCGAGACTGGGTGATGGAAATGCTGGGCCA
>CAZOMZ010000081.1:2964-4583 GCA_964581065.1 uncultured Loktanella sp.
GACGTGCATGCCTCCGTCCGCCACCTTGATGTGGTCTATGACAAGATGACCCTCACTGACAAAGTCGCCCATGCCTATTCGCTGGGCAAAGAGCGGGTCGAGGATGTGATGGAGATGGTCAAGATCGCGGGTGGATTGAGCGAGGAAGAGTTTGTCTCCAAACCGCATATGTACACCAACATCAACTCGACTTCGCCTCTCAAGCATGATGTCCCGATGATCGACGGGTGCCTGCGCTGCGTGCGGCGCGGGCAGGCGGTGATCGTGACGCCTTTCACCCTGGCAGGCGCAATGGCGCCTGTGACTATGGCGGGGGCTGTGACACTGTCGATTGCCGAAGCGCTGAGCGCGATTGCGCTTTTCCAATACGTCCGTCCCGGCGCGCCCTGCGTGATCGGCACCTTTACCAGCAACGTCGACATGAAATCCGGCGCGCCCGCATTTGGGACACCGGAGTACATGCGCGCGACCCAGATCACGGGACAGATGGCGCGGTTCTACGGGCTCCCGATGCGCGCCTCCGGTGTCTGTGCGGCGAACGTCCCCGACGGGCAGGCGATGTGGGAAACGTCGAATTCGCTCTGGTCGGCGGTGCAATCGGGGACAAATGTGGTCTACCACGCGGCAGGCTGGCTTGAAGGCGGGCTGATCGCCAGCCCTGAGAAGTTCATCATGGACTGCGAAGTCATCCAGATGATCCAGCGCTACATGGAACCGGCGGTCATCGACACGTCTCCGGATGCGATTGCCGTCGATGCCATCCGCGAGGTGGGCCCGAACGGCCATTTCTTTGGTATCCAGCACACACAGGACCGCTACGAGACGGCGTTCTATCAACCTTTCGCCTCGGACTGGCGCAATTTCGAAGCGTGGGAGGCTGCGGGCGCCGTCTGGACGGCAGAGCGGGCGCACCGGATCTTCAAGGACATCATCGCAGGCTTCGAAGCACCGCCGATGGACGAGGGCATCCGTGAAGAGCTTGAGGCCTTTGTGGCGCGCCGCAAGGAAGAAGGCGGCGCGCCTACAGATTTTTAGCGCAGGCGTCAGGCCTACTTGTCGCCGCCCAGACAGGTGACGAACTGGTTTGCCAGACGGCTCATCATATCCGCATAAAGCTGCGGTCCGGCATCAAGCCCCACACCGACCGCATCAATTTGCGCGGTGCGTGCATCGGTGCCCTCGATGATCAGGTTGGCCCAGCGTTCCCCGATCTCGGCATCGCTGAAGACGCAGACGACGTTTTGTTCGGCCATCTCTTCGCGGATCTCGGCAATCTGGGCTGGCCCGGGCGTGCGCGCGTCGCTGCCGCTGATGGATGCCTGAGCAGTCAGCCCGTAGCGGACCTCGAAATACTGGTAGCCGTCATGCGGCAGCACATATGCGCGGTCGCCAAGACCGGTCAGGCTGGCTGCAATCTCGGTGTCAAGGTCGGACAAAGCGGCGACAGCCGCTTTGGCATTTGCGGCATAGGTCGCCGCGTTCTCTGGGTCAGCTTCGCTAAGCTCAGCCGCAATTGCAGCAACCCAGACTTGCGCGACCTGAGGGTCGGTCCATGCGTGAGGGTCGAAATCGCCGTGATCATGGGCGTGATCATGCGCTTCGTCCTTGTGTTCATCGTG
>CAZOMZ010000081.1:4683-7802 GCA_964581065.1 uncultured Loktanella sp.
TGCCCGGCCTCGCGGATATCGAGTTGGGTCCAGCCGCCAACCTCAAGCAAGCTGACGTGTTTTGCGCCACCGGCCAATGTCTCCAACGGTTCTGCCAGCCACGGTGTCAGACCCTCGCCTACCCAGATGACGATCTCGGCGTCGCCCAAAGCCTGTGCATCACTTGGGCGCAGGGCAAAGTCATGGGGGTCTGCCCCCGGGGGCAGCAGGACATCGGGCGTGCCTAAATCACCCATGACCTGTGCCGTCAGGCTGTGGATCGGAGCGATATCGGTCATCACGCGTGGCACATCGGCCAGCGCGGGCAGAGGAAGAAGACAGGCAGGCAGGGCAAAACGAATCATCGGTCGGTCCTTGTTCTTGAAAATCGCGTCTGCTATAGAGTGTATGTTATAACATCACAAGAGGCAGCCATGCCGCACGATACTCTGGGTTTCTCAAGCCATGATCACGGCTCCTGCGTCAGCTCTGCGCTGGCCCAAGCCGAGGCGGCCTGTGCAGTGCGCAAGGTCCAGTTGACCCCGGTGCGGCGGCGCGTCCTTGAGATCCTGCTGGAAAGCCACGAGGCGATGGGCGCCTATGATGTGCTTGCACGGCTTGATGCCGAAGGGCTGGGATCAAAACCACCTGTGGCCTATCGCGCGCTGTCCTTTCTTGTCGAACAGGGCTTTGTGCACCGTATCGAAAAGCTGAATGCTTTTGTTGCATGCGCTCATCCCGGCGCGACGCATGACCCCGCCTTCATGATCTGTCGCGGCTGCGGCAAGGTGGCCGAGGCGCAGGCTGGCGCCGCCCTTGAGAAACCCGCCGCAGCAAGTGGTTTCATCGTCGAACAGACCGTGATCGAAGCCGAGGGCCTGTGCCCTGCCTGTCAGCCGGAAGCCCGTCCATGAGCCTCATTGATGCCCGTCATGTCACCTTCGGCCACGGGGCCGCTCCTGTCTTGCAAAACGTCAGCCTCGCGCTGGAAAAGGGCGAGATCGTCACGATCGTCGGGCCCAACGGGTCGGGTAAATCAACATTGCTGCGGGTGTTGATCGGGGCGTTGAAGCCGCAAAAGGGGTCAGTGGCCCGGGCGTCGGGTCTCAGGATCGGCTACGTTCCGCAAAAGCTGCACATTGACCCGACCTTGCCGATCACTGTGCGGCGGTTCCTGAACCTGCCCCATGCGGTCAGTAGGTCCGAGGCTGATCAGGCGTTGATCACCGCAGGTGTCGCAGGTGTGGCTGATCGTCAGATGTCGGCCCTATCGGGCGGTCAGTTCCAGCGGGTGCTTCTGGCGCGTGCAATCCTGTCGAAACCGGATGTGCTGATGCTGGATGAGGCCACACAAGGGCTCGACCAGCCGGGGTCTGCTTCGTTCTATCGCCAGATCGATGCTGTCCGGCGCGAGCTGGGGTGCGCGGTCCTGATGGTCAGCCATGAATTACATGTGGTGATGAGCGCTTCTGACCGCGTTATCTGCCTCAACGGACATATCTGCTGCGAAGGCACACCCGAGGTCGTCTCGGCCGCGCCCGCCTACCGCGAATTGTTCGGCACCGGCACAGGCGGCGCGCTGGCCCTTTACCGCCATGACCATGACCACGGACATGATCACGACCATGACCACGACCATGATCACCACCATCACGAGGCGGCCGAGTAATGCTGGATGACTTTCTGGTGCGTGCGGCGCTTGCGGGTGTCGGCACGGCCTTGGCTGCCGGACTGCTGGGCTGTTTCGTTGTCTGGCGGCGGATGGCCTATTTCGGCGATGCGACGGCTCATGCCGCCGTTCTTGGCGTTGCGCTGGCACTGCTTTTCGGGTCGTCCATCACGCTGGGTGTGGCTGTTGTGGCGCTGGCGATGGGTATCCTGATCCACGGGCTGACGGGGCAGGGGGCGGCGGTTGATACAATGCTTGGCGTGCTGTCGCACGGGGCGCTGGCATTGGGGCTTGTGGCGGTGACGCTGATCCCGGGGCAGCGGGTTGATCTGGACGCCTACCTCTTTGGCGATGTGCTGGCGGTGACCCGCATGGACCTCGCCGTGATCTGGGGTGGCGGCGCCTTGGTGATTGCCGCTTTGTGGTGGCACTGGTCCGCGTTGCTCACCTCAACGCTCAGCCCTGATCTGGCCCATGCGGCGGGGATCAACCCGCGACGCGAGCAACTGGTTCTGACGCTTCTGTTGGCTGCTGTCGTTGCGGTCGCGATCAAGGTTGTCGGCGCGCTCTTGATCACGGCGCTTTTGATCATTCCTGCCGCATCGGCCCGCAACTTTGCCAGCACGCCCGAACGGATGGCGCTTTTGTCGATGGGCATCGGGGCGCTTTCGGCAGTGGCGGGTCTCAGGCTTGCGGTCATTCTGGACGTCGCCGTGGGACCGGCGATCATCTGCGTGGCTGCGGGCATCTTTGCGGTCAGTGCGATCGGCAGACAACTGGCGAAAACCAGCGGGTAATTGCCGCCCATTGGCCCAAGAGCTGCCACAGCCTTGCCCCATATCCCTGACAGAGTCATGGCGGAACAACCGCGTTCGGGAGACCGCCATGAAATCCACCTTCCGCGTCTGTGCAGTGCTGCTTGCCACTTTGGTCGGGACATCCGCCGCTGCCGAGTGCGTCACCCCTGCCAATGTCAACGAGATGGCCACCGAGATTGCCGCCGGCCTGAACCAGAGCCGCCGCGCCAATGGCGAGGCGCCGCTGCAGTTCAACCGCAAGCTGGGACGTGCCGCGATGCGCCATGCCTGTGACATGCTGGCCAACGATTTCTTCGATCATCGCGGCAGCGACGGCAGCAACTCGCAGGCGCGTGTGACAACTGTCGGCTATGACGCCTGTATCGTGGCCGAGAACATCGCATGGGGCTATCCGCGCCCCGAGCAGATTATCACCGGCTGGATGAATTCGCCCGGGCACCGCCGCAACATGCTGCACCCGCGGATCGAGGAATTCGGGATCGGTATCACCCAAGGACCGCGCGGCCCCTACTGGGTGCTGGTCGTCGGGAAAGAGTGCTAGCGGCTCAGACGTCCATCCAGATCGTCACCGGCCCGTCATTCACCAGACTGACGGCCATATCCGCGCCGAACTCTCCGGTAGCCGTGGTGATCCCCAAAGCACCCATGTCCGC
>CAZOMZ010000082.1:0-7751 GCA_964581065.1 uncultured Loktanella sp.
CGGCGGAGCGGTCGCTTTCGCAACCGCCAACCGTGTCGCGATGCTGGAACATTCGATCTATTCGGTGATCAGCCCCGAGGGGTGTGCCTCGATCCTGTGGAAAGACGCCGAGAAGATGCGGGAATCCGCAGAAGCCCTCCGCCTGACCTCGAAGGATTTGCATGAACTGGGTGTCTGCGACCGCATCATCCCCGAACCTTCCGGCGGCGCGCATCGTCACCGTCAGGATGCGATCGACGCTGTAGGCGAGGCATTGAAATCCATGCTGAACGAATTGCGCGACCTCTCGCCCGAGAAACTGCGCTCGGACCGGCGGAAGAAATACCTCGGTCTGGGGTCAAAGGGTCTCGCGGCCTGACAACAGCGCAGGCGCGCTACCACATCGTCTTTTCGGCGCGCCCCGCCCAGGCGGCATCATAGGCGGCCCCGTCAAATCCGTCCTTTTGCTCGGCCAGCAGTTCACCGATGGTGGGCAGTCCTTGAGAGGCATCAACCCCGTTCCATGTGCCAGCCCGCATCAAGGCTCGGGCGCATTGGCTGTAGATTTCGGCCACGGTGATCACCACAACACTCCGCGGCAGCCTGCCCTTGTCATCAAAGCGGCTGATCAAGTCCGGATCGACCGAGACAACCGCCGTCCCGTTGACGCGGATCACATTGTTCGAGCCGGGCACGAGGAACATCAGGCTGATGCGCCCGTCCTCGACAATATTGCGCAGTGTGTCGATGCGGTTGTTGCCGCGCCAGTCCGGCAGCAGCAACGTCTTATCGTCCAGCATCTGCACCACAGGGCCATCGTCTCCGCGCGGACTGCCATCGGTGCCTGCGGGCCCGACGGTCGAGACCACACAGAGCCGCGAGGCCATGATCCATTTGGTGTAGAGCGGGGTCATTTTCGAGGCGACCTTGATCAGCGATGCTTCGCCAGGGGTGCCATAGAGTGCTTCAAGTGCGGAGATATCCCGCACGATGTGGTCAGCCATGAAAGCCAGCCTCTTTGTTGAGCAGGTTCGTGGCGGTCTCGATTTCTTCTTCCAGCCGCGACATGAACTCCGGCACTTCGAGACCCGGTTCGATCCGTGGCAGGAACTCGAAAACAGCAACGCCCGGTTTGCGCATCACGCCGCGCTTGGGCCAGAACACGCCGACATTTGTTGCGACAGGCACCACCGGCTGTCCCAATTCGCGATAAAGCGCACCGGTGCCGACCTTGTAGGGCGCCTTGACACCGGGGGCGATGCGTGTGCCTTGCGGATAGATGATCAACTGACCCGGTTTGGCGTGCCCGGCCTTCACATCGGCCACCATCTTGCGGATCGCCTGTCCGCGCTTGCCGCGGTCCACTGGGATACACCCGATCCGCAACCCGAACTGGCCCACAACGGGGGCATATTTCAGGATCGACTTCATGATGAATTTGCCACGCGGGACGGCGGCGTAGATCATCAGCACATCCAGAAAACACTGGTGCTTGGGGGCAACCATGACTTCATCTGTGGGCGCCTCGCCGCGGTATTCGACCTTGAGCCCGATCATCCATGACGCGGCCCAGCGGATATTGCGGCAGTAGCCGTGACAGGCTGCGATCGCACCCTCGGGCGATATGATAGCCGGAATCAGGTAGACGATACCGTAGACCAGAACCATCACATACATATAGGCGTTGAACAGCAGGGACCGGACCCACTGGATAGCGTTGCTCATGTCATTTCCCTCAACTTGCCCATTGCCGCGGCCCGGGTGGCGACAAAGGCTACGATGCCCGACAAAAGCGGAATGACCAAGAGCCAGATCCACTCGGCTCCGACAAATCCCACGCCAAGGAAGATGCTTTCGCGCGCATCGCCCTGCGGTAACGCCAAGAGCGTCAGTCCGCCCAGAACGGCCCCAATGGCCGCACCCGCCAGAGCCCGCAGCGTATAGCGGCGGACAAAGGCGCGGGCGATGTAGACGTCTCTTGCGCCTACAAGACGCAAAACACGGATCACCTGCACATTGGCCGCAAGCGAGGCTTGGGCTGCCAATGTGATCATCGCGGCTACCGTCGCGGCGATCAGCACGATCACCAGCCAGCCAATCAGCCGGATGCGCGACGCCGCATCCAGCAAAGGCGCACGCCATGCAGTGTGGTCATCCAGTACGGCCCCCGGCACTTGCGCCGTCAACCGCGCTTGCAGACCTTCGGCATCGTAGCCATCGCCACCTGCGACAACCTCGATCAGTTGCGGCACCGGCAGCGTGTCAAGAGGCAGGTCAGGCCCGAACCACGGCGCCAGAAGTGCTTGTTGCTCGTCTTGGGTAAGGGCGCGGGCGCGCTCGACCCCGGGCGTTGTCTGCAAGACCTGCAACGCCGCCTCCAGCAGCGCATCGGCATTTGCCGGATCGGCCGGCAGACGCAAAGTGGCCGATTGTGCCAGCTCCTCGGCCCAGACATCGGCAACGCGCCCCGTCGTGAGCGAGATTGCCAGCGCAATGATCGCCAGAAATGCCATAACGGCGGCAACAAAGACCGTCAGGCGCGCGATCAACCCGGTGGGCGGGACCGCGCGATCGGCCTGCGGATCGCCGATGATCAATTCCATCAAGCCGTTCATAGGTCTGCCCCCGCTTGTACGATCTGCCCGTCCTTCAGGCGCGAAACCCTTGCACTGACTTCGGATTTCATCGCGCGGATCATCCCGAGGTCATGGGTCGCGATCAGGACGGTCTTGCCCATCCGGTTCAGCTCGACCAGCAGTTTCATCAGGCGTTGGGACATCTCCCAGTCGACATTGCCGGTTGGCTCATCCGCCAGAATGACGTCCGGCGACAGGATCACGGCGCGGGCCAAAGCCGCGCGCTGACGCTCGCCGCCCGACAATTGCGGCGGCAGTTGATCCGCCTGTTTGGTCAACCCCACCCATTTCAGCAACTCCGGCAGGTTCTTGCCGACTTCATCATGGCGCCCCGCCACTGTCAGCGGCAAAACGATGTTCTCGGCGATGCTGAGGTGGTCCAGAAACTGGCAATCCTGATGCACAACGCCGACGCGGCGACGGGCCAGCGCGACCTGATCGCGGTCAAGCTGCGCGGCATCCTTGCCAAACATCCGCACGCGTCCGGTCTTGGCCTGCAAATCGGCATAGCACAGGCGCATAAGCGTTGTTTTCCCTGCCCCTGAAGGCCCGGTGAGAAAGTGGAACGACCCCTGCGCGAGGCTCAGCGAAAGCTGCGAAAACAGCATCGCACCGCCGTAACCGTATGAGACTTTTTCGAGTTCGATCACTGCCCTGCCCCTTATGATTTTCCTCACTTCTGCCGAAATCGGCGACAGGTTTCAATCTCAACTGCGGCAGGCACGCCAAATCCTTTGCCTTTGCCGCTGTCCTTGGTAGTTTAATGCAAATCAAACAAGAAACGTCTGGCGTGACGGGCATAAGGAATAGACATGCGGCTCATTTGTCCCAAATGCGATGCGCAATACAACGTGGCCGATGACGCGATCCCGAAAGGGGGCCGCGACGTGCAGTGCTCGACCTGCGGCCATACGTGGTTCCAGACCGAACTCTCGCGTGTCCTGTCACGCCCCGTTTCGCGCGTTCTGTCCCGTCCGATCCCAACGGCAGTGAAATCCGAAGCAAAAGAGCCGGAGATGGCCGCATCGCGCGATGTGGGCGCCTATGACGTCCCGCACCAGCACAAGGACAAGAGCCAGCCGCATCAGCCAAAGCACCGCCCGGTTGATCCCAATATCGCCAGCATCCTCCGCGAAGAAGCCGCCCGTGAACACAAGGTGCCCGCTGCCAGCGATGCGCCCAAGCCCGAGAAGAAACCCGCACAGCCGGTCGATGTCGAAGCAACGCGCCAGCGCATCGCCCAGATGACCGTAGATGAGGGGGGCACCCCTGCCGGACAAGGCGCTGCGGTGGCTGCGGCAACAGCAGGCGGCACGGCAAACCCCCGTGCCGTTCCCGGCATTGGCGAAATCAACGCAGTGCTTCGCTCGCGCGAGCAGAACAATTCTGACGCCGGCATCACCGAGGCCGAGCGGGTCGAAGCGATCCGCCGCCGTGGCTTCCGCCGCGGATTCTTTTTGGTGATGGGTCTCTTTGCCGTGGTGATCACGCCCTACGTGCTGGCCGAGCAGATTATCGAGAACCTGCCCCAATCCCGCGAGACCATGACCCAGTATGTTGCAGTGATCGACACCCTACGGGCGTCAATGAATGTCACGATCAGCGGGATCATCGACAGTATCCGCGCGTTGACCGGTCAGGGCCAAGGCTAATACCTCAGAACTGGTCCAGTAGCCGGCGCAGATAGTCGCGTTCTATTTCTGGACGGTTCTGTTCGGCCGAACGGCGGCGCAATTCGTCCAGCAGCTCTTCCGCGCGTCGGTTGATATCAACCCCGCCAAGCAGGTTCTGGTCGGTGCCCAGCTGGCCGGTGTTTCCCATCTCGCGGCCCAAGGGATCACGTTGCGATTCTGACTGGCTGTTCGAGGCCTGCCCCTCTTCAGAGCCCTGTCCGGGCTGGGCGTTCTGATTGTCAGCCAAAGCCTGCCCCAACTCGCGCATACCATTGCGCAGCGCATCCATCGCCTCGGCCTGTCGGTCGATGGCTTCTGCCAGATCACCGTCACGCAGGGCATCTTCGGCCCCTTCCATCGCACCTTCGGCACGCTCCAGCGAGCGCCGCGCGATTTCACCGGACTCGCCGGGCAGATTCGGCAGGCCCTCGCGCTGGCGTTGCAGTTCCTCGCGCAGAGCACGCTGACGCTCGGCCAGACTGCGTTCGTCACCTTCGCCACCGGCACCGTCATTGCGCTGCTCGCCGCTGCGGGATTCGTCACCCACGCCCTGACCCTGACCCGACTGACCACCCTGGCTGGGCTGTTCACCACTGCGGCCCTGCTGGCCCTCGGGCTGGCCCGGGCGTTGGCCCTGCTGACTTTGCTGTCCCTGCTGGCCGGGTTGGCCCTGCTGGGCGCGCTGACCTTGTTCCTGTCCGGGCTGGTCGCCACGCTCCTGCAGGTCACGGAATGCGTCGTCCGACAGTTCCTCCTGATCGCGCAGGGTCTCGGCCAGATCGTCCATCGACTGCTCGCCGGGCAGACGCTCGCCCTCCCCACCCTCACCTTGGGTGACACGCAGGTTCTCCATCATCTGGTTGAGCTGTTCCATCAGCTCTTGCGCCTCGGCCATACGGCCTTCCTGCATGAGCTGCTCAATCCGGTCCATCAGGGCCTGCAACTCGTCCATGCCAAGCTCTTCGCCCTGCTGGCCGCTGTCGGCCATGTCGGTGCCATCGTTCGGCTCGGCCTGTTCGGCCAGCATGCGCAGATAGTCGTCCGTGGCCTCGCGCAATTCCTGCATCAACTCGGCAATTTCCTCGTCAGAGGCGCCGTTGCGCATCGCCTCGGCCAGCCGTTCCTGCGCACGGCGCAGACGTTCACGGGCATCCGCAAGGCGGCCGTCCTCCAGTTGCACAGCCAGTTCCCAGAGGGCATCGACGATTTCGGCCTGCCCCTCATCGGTCATTCCGAAGGCAACCATATTGTCGAGACGGCGAATGATCGTGCGCATCCGCAGATAGGTTGTCTCGCTTGTGAAGAACCCTTCGGGCTGGTTCGAGACCGCCCGCAGGATCTGGTTCACGCGGCGGCCATTGGCCTTGGACCACATCAGATCACGGCGCTGTTCGATCACCGCGCGCGCCAGAGGCTGAAAGAACCGGCGGCCCGGCAGAACAAGGCTTTCAGGTTCGGACACTCCGACCTGACGCGCAGAGTCCGTGACTTCAAGCTGCAGCGTCACCGGCAGGTTCGCCAGCGGGTGTTCGCTGAGGTTGTCGATCAGCAGTTCCTCGAAATCACTGCGATCACCGGTAAAGGGCATTGGCAGGTCCAGAACCAGCGGCGGGATGGGATCAGGATCAATCGTCAGGCCGTGGCGGCGGTCCACCGCTGCCAGATCCAGCGTGATCGTCGCTGTTCCGAATTCAACGCCGTAATCATCCGTCGCGGTGAACGACTGCGACATCTCACCCAGCGCATCAGCCTCGATCGGTGCGGTCAAAACAACGGTAGGCGCGGCATCATCGATCGCATTGATGATCCAGCGCGTCTCTGTCGGGCCAAGAATGGCCAGTTCCCCCGAGGTCGTCACGTCGAACTGCTGCTGGGCATCAGAGGCAGGCGCAACCTCGCCCGTCCGGCCCGAGACGGTTTCGGCGACCGTCAGTGCGCCGACTTCGCCATAAAGCCGCAAGGTGACGCGGCTGCCTTCGGGCACGCTCAACTCGCCTGCAGGAATGTCGTTCAGATAGATTGAAGGGCGGCCGGTATAGGCCGGCGGTTCGACCCAACCTTCCCAGACGGGGCCTGTCGCAAGGGTCTGGTCCTGTCCTCCGGTCACCATGTCGCCCACTGTGCCAACCCGCAGCAATGACCCGAACAAAAAGGCGGTCACAAAGAAAAGCAGGGCGATAAAGCGCAGGCCATAGGGGTCACGGTCCGATACCCTCAGATCAGGCTCGACCGGACGCGCGGCCTTGGTCCGTTCCTCCATGCGTGCCACATGGGCCCGCCAGACCGCCACCGAGGCCGCATCGCCACGACCAATGGCCTGCGTATCCGCAAGCGCCGCAATGGGCCGCCCGGGCAAGCTGGCGTCGACCCGGGCCACAGCCGCGTCTCTGGAGGGCAGGCGAAAGCGCCAGAAACCCCAGACCAAGGTGCCCAGAATGGCCAGCACCGAGACAACAGCCCCGCCCCAGAAGACCTCAAGCGGGACAACGTCCTGCCAACCGAACATCAGCGGAGCAAGGGCAAAGAACAGCGCCGTCCAGAAAGGCCAGAACGCGCGCACAGCTTCCTCGGCCACCATCCCTGCACGGGTGGCGGCAACCGGAAAGCGCAAGTGGCGCAGGTTGTCCTGCTGATCTTTCAGCGGTCTCTCCTTTGATCCGATAGGCATGGGCCGACGTCGTCAGCCCATCGAGGATCAGACCAACCACGCAGGCAGCGTATCGCGTGCAATCATTTCTTCATAGGTAGGGCGTGGCCGAATAACTGCAAATTGATCACCATCAACCAGAACTTCGGGGATCAGCGGGCGCGAGTTATACTCGGACGACATCACCGCGCCATAAGCACCGGCAGAGCGGAAGGCGACCAGATCGCCCGCTCCGACCGCTGGCATGACGCGACCCTTGGCAAATGTATCGCCGCTTTCGCAGACGGGACCGACGATATCATATTTTGCAGGCTCGGCCCCCGCATCGGGTTCGACGACCGGCACGATATCGTGGTGCGCCTCATACATCGCAGGGCGGATCAGATCGTTCATCGCACCGTCGAGAATCAGGAAATCGCGATCCTCGCCCGATTTAACGTAGATAACCTTTGAGACCATCAGCCCCGCATTGCCCGAAATCAGCCGCCCAGGTTCAATCTCGATCTCGCAACCGAGGTGCCCGACGGTGCGCTGGATCAGATCGCCATAATCGCTTGGCAACGGCGGGGCCTCGTTCGAGCGGGCATAGGGAATGCCCAAACCACCGCCCAGATCAAGGCGCGTGATTTCATGCCCGTCAGCGCGGAGTGTCTCAGTCAGTTCAGCGACTTTCTTGTAGGCCGCCTCGAACGGCGCAAGCTCGGTCAGTTGCGAGCCGATATGCACGTCGATGCCGATGACCTTGAGGCCGGGCATCTTGGCCGCCATCGCATAAACCTCGCGCGCACGGCTGATGGGAATCCCAAATTTGTTTTC
>CAZOMZ010000083.1:0-3447 GCA_964581065.1 uncultured Loktanella sp.
GAGCATCTTGGCGTGGGCGAAGGGATCGGCCGGGACCAGATCGCTGCCATCCGCTCGGGTCAGGCGGAAGGGATTATCGACGACGGCCAGTGGTCACCACAGATCAATCTGGGTGTGCCGGTGCTGATCCCCGAAGACTATGTGCCTGATCTCGACGTGCGTCTGGGGCTTTATCGCCGCCTGTCGGACCTGACGACAAAAGTCGAACTGGAAGGCTTTGCGGCCGAGCTGATCGACCGTTTCGGAAAGCTTCCGAAAGAGGTCAATTCCCTGATGCTGGTCGTGCGGATCAAGGCGATGTGCAAAAAGGCGGGGATCAGCCATCTGGACGCAGGTCCGAAGGGGGCCACAATCCGCTTTCACAATGATAAATTCGCCTCACCCAAAGGACTGGTCGACTTTATCGAAGCGCAACGCGGCTTGGCCAAGGTCAAGGATAACAAGATCATTGTGCGCCGCGACTGGACGAAAGAACGCGACAAGATCCAAGGCGCATTCAACATCGCCCGCGATCTGGCGCAGAAGCTGGCTGAAGAAAAGAAGTCGGGCAAGCCCGCCTGACGTTCGGCCTCTGGCAGAGGCAATGGGCCAGCAATGGCCTTAGGTCTCGCCAGGCCGCTTGATGAGTGTTGTCAGCCAAAGCGCAAGAATGGCGAGAACCAATGTCCCGAATGCAATCGGCAGCGGTGTTCCGTCAAACTGCAACGCGATCGGGACCGCGATCATGACCGCGCCGACAGTCGAGATCGACGCAATCACCGACGCCGCGAGGCCTGCGATATGGCCCATTTCCTCCATGGCCAGCGCGTTGAGATTGCCGATGGTCAGTCCCGCCTGAAAGAAATTCGACAGCACCCAAAGCACATAGGCCGCGAACGCGAGCCAGTAGGTGTCGGTCGCGTAGCTGACGGCGATCATCACGACGGTGATCAGGATTTGCGCCGTATACATCGCCTTGATCATCGCTCGCATACCCAAACGGACGACGAGGCGCGCATTCAGGAACCCCGAAGATGCGGCGATCACCGCAATGCCGCCAAACCACAGATGGAAGTATTCCCCCTGACCAAAGGTCTGGTCAAAGACCTGCTGGGTGGATGACAGCATGTTCAGCAGCATGCCAAAGGTCAGCGTCTGGATCAGGATCGACAGTCGCGCGGTCCGGTGGCGGAACATCTCGGCCACGGCTGCACCCAAGGATGCAAAGCTGAGCGGGCGGCGGTTTTCTTCTGTCAGGGTTTCGGGCTGACGCAGCAGAAGCCAGAGCGTCGTGATCAGCGAGAAGGCAACGAAAGCCACAAAGATGGCGCGCCAGTTGGTCACAAGCACGATGTAATGGCCAATGGTCGGCGCAAGGGCAGGGACCAGCGCAAAGACGATCATCACAAAGGACAGGATGCGCGCCATCTGCGGTCCGGAATAGAGGTCTCGGATCAGCGCCATCGCAACGACGCGCGGGCCAGCGGCACCCAGACCCTGCAAAACGCGGGCGGCGAGCATGACCTCGAGCGATTGCGCCTGCCAGGCCACGATGCAGGCCAGAATATAGACCACGGCGCCGCCGATCATCACAGGTTTGCGCCCGAAGGCATCGGACAGCGGGCCGGTAAAGAACGTCCCGATCCCCATGCCCAGCATGAAGCTTGTGATGATCAGCTGCGCATTGTTGAGATTGTCCGGCGACAGATCCGCCGCCATCTCGGGCAGGGCCGGCAACATGGCGTCGATCGAAAACGCTACGGTGGCCGCAACCATCGCCATCAGGGCGATGAACTCGGCCTGTGGTAACGGCTTGATTGTGCGGCCGGTCATGCGTCGGCGTCGATCTGGCCCATGATCTCGGTGATCACGTTCACCCACATCTCGGGTGGTTGGGCGCCCGGAACCGCATGTTTATGCGCCACGACAAATGTCGGCACACCTGTGATCCCCATCTCGCGGCTGTGGGCGTCGCGGGCACGAATGTCATCACTGTCTGCGGTCGAGCCAAGCAGTTTGGTCACCATTGCGGCATCCATCTCGGCGGTATCGGCGATATCGGCAAGCACCTCATGGTCCGAGATATCGCGGCCGTCCACGAAATAGGCTTTGAACAGCAAATCAACGACAAGCGACTGACGTTGCTCGATGCCTGCCCAGTGGATCAGGCGGTGGGCGTCGATGGTATTTGGTGTGCGGGCGATCTTTTCGAGATTGATCACGGCACCTGCCGCTTCGGCGTGTTCGGCGACGGGGGCATAGGCGCGCACAGCACCTTCTTTGCCGCCGAATTTGCCTTCCAGATAGGCGCGGCGGTCCATGCCTTCGGCAGGCATGTCGGGGTTCAGCTGGAAGGGGTGCCATTCGATTGTGAACGGGTGGTCAGGGAACTGCGCCAATGCCTTGTCCAGATTGGTCTTGCCGATATAGCACCAAGGGCAGATCGGATCGGAGATAATATCAAGCTTGACCATATTCGGCCTCCCAGTCCTGACGCAGAATGCGTCTGAGAAGTTTGTTGTTCGCCCCGCGCGGCAGGCTGTCACGACGCAGAAAAAGGCGCGGGCATTTGTAGGCGGCCAGTCGGGCCGCGCAAAAGTGCTGCAATGCGTCTTCGTCTATCACGTCTGTCGCTACGTAAAAGGCCGCAATCACAAAAACATCCCTGCGTAGCTGCACAGCGCAGACTGCGGCTTCGCTGATCTGCGGATGGCTGGCGAGTGCGGCTTCGACCTCGATCGGGCTGACGCGAAAACCACCCGCGTTCATCATATCGTCGGTGCGCCCCGTGTAGGCAATGGCACCGTCTTGCTGCATCACGACCTGATCGCCCGTCAGAAACCAGTCGCCTTGATAGCGTGCCTGCGTTGCCGCGACATCGTCCAGATAGCCCAGCATCAGCCCCGGATCATCACGGTGCACTGCCAGAGTGCCCTCTGTCCCGCGCGGCACAGGTTGACCGGCATCCAGCACAGCAAGGCAGCGGCCCTCCTGAGCGTAGCCGATCGCGCCCGCCGGTGCCGGTTTGCGCGGCGCGCCTGAGAGAAACGTCGAGCATTCCGACATTCCGAAAGCCTCATGCAGATCGCATCCGGTGGCCTGTTGCCAGCGCTCGCGTATCGCGTGGGGCAGGGTTTCGCCCGCAGTCAGTCCGTGGCGAAGATGTGGAAAGCGCGGCAGGTCATGCCGCAACAGCCTGCGATAGATGCCCGGTGCTGCGGCAAGGATTGTCACCTCATGGTCAGCCAGTGCCTGCGCGAGGGCGGCAATGTCTGTTCCGTCCTCAGGGATCAAAGCCGTGGCACCGGCAGACCAGGGGTCCAGCAGTCCGGTGCCGAGCGTAAAGCTCCAGTTGAAGGCACCCGCATGCAGGATGCGGTCTTCCGCGCCAATCCCGTACCATCCGTCCCACATCATCTGTCGCGCCCAGATTGCACGATGCGCGTGCACCACGGCTTGTGGTTTGCC
>CAZOMZ010000083.1:3547-5790 GCA_964581065.1 uncultured Loktanella sp.
AGCAATCCCGTGGCCGTTCCGCGCACGGCCGATGCCAGCTCGCCGTAGGTCATTACCGCGTGATTGGCACCCAGAACAACCAGTGCTGTTTTGTCCTGATGTGTCGCGGCCGCCTGCAACACATAAGCGGCCAGATTGAAGTCCTGTGGGGGTGGCGGCAACGGGGGCGTTTTGACAAGCGACAGCATGTCTCACGGCTAGAGACAGTGCCAGCCTGTTGCAAGAGACGGCGCGCCTGCTTATGCAGTTGGCATGGCTGGAACCGACCCGAAAAACCTGATGCGCATCGAGACCGAAGACGGTGAATCCGCCGTTGCGCAGGCGCTGGACCTAGGTGCGCGCGTGCGTGAATTGCGCAAGGCGCATAACTGGACGCTGGAACAGGCGGCACAGCAGGCAGGTCTTGCGCGTTCGACCTTATCGAAGATCGAGAACGGGCAGATGTCGCCGACCTATGACGCGCTCAAGAAATTGGCGGTCGGGTTGCAGATCTCGGTGCCACAGTTGTTTACGCCACCGTCCAAGGGGCAGGTCAACGGGCGCATGTCGGTGACAAAAAGCGGTGAAGAGACCAGCAAGGTTACAACAACCTACGAACACGCGCTAATGGCCGAGAGCCTGACGACGAAGAAGATGCTCCCCTATCGTGCCCGCGTGCGCGCCCGCAATATCGAAGACTTCGACGGCTGGGTCCGCCATGACGGCGAGGAATTCCTCTATGTGCTGACAGGGCAGGTCCGGCTCTACACCGAGTTTTACGAGCCCGTCGAACTCAAGCGCGGCGAGAGTGCCTATTACGATGCCTCAATGGGCCACAATGTCGTGTCCATCAGCGCAGAAGACGCGACGATCCTCTGGGTGACTTCGCTCGCCTGACCGGTCCTCGATTGGCTTTCGGACTGTGTTGCGTGCACTCAGTGTTTCGGGAAGAGCCGGGGCAGGATGGCCGCTGCAACACCAACTCCGACAATCTGCATCACGATAAACATCGGAATATGGGCGGGGTTGATCCCTGCGAAGGTATCACTGAACCCGCGCGCAATTGTCACCGCAGGATTGGCAAAGCTGGTCGATGACGTGAACCAATAGGCCCCCGTGATATAAAGTGCGACAAGCGTCGGCACTGCCTCGGGTCGTGACCGGAGGCCGCCAAAGATCACAAAGAGCAGACCAAAGGTCGCGACTACCTCGGAGAACCATTGGGATGGTCCTGACCGGTCCGTCGTCGCAGCCTGAAGCACAGGTAGGTCGAACATGAGATGTGCCGCCCAAACCCCCAGGATTCCGCCAATAATCTGAACACCAACGTATTTCGCCGCCAGCACACCTGAGATTTCCTTGCGCAACCAGAAAGCCAGTGTGACGGCAGGATTGAAATGCGCCCCCGAAATCGGGCCAAGTGTCGTGATGATCACGTAGAGGATACAGCCCGTCGCAATCGCATTGGCCAAAAGGGCAATGGCCACATTCCCACCTGCCAGAGCTGCCCCCATGATCCCCGAACCGACGACGCCGATCAGCAGGAACGCCGTTCCGATCCCTTCAGCAAAGAGTTTCTGCATCTTAGCGTCCGATCCCATCCAGAACAGGTTGCAGGTCTTCCTGTGACAGCTCTTCAAAAGGCAGCGCCAGAAGACGGTCGGCCTTGGCAGAAAGGAGGGCATATGCCGTTTCAAAGGCGTCCGGCTGATCCTCGGGGGCGGCGGCTGCCGGATCGTCGATACCCCAATGGGCCCGCAGCGGCGCACCGGGCCAGTAGGGGCATTCCTCACCCGCCGCAGATCCACAAACCGTAATAACCGCGTCCATCTGCGGGGCCTCAGGTCCGGCATAGACGTCCCAGCTCTGCGATGTCAGACCGTCTGTCGGGAAACCCTTTTCCGCCAAAAGCCTGAGTGATTGCGGATGCACCTTTCCTGCTGGCCGCGATCCGGCGGACCAGGCCTTGATCCGGCCGTCCGAGCGGTGGTTCAGGATTGATTCCAGCAGGATCGAGCGCGCGGAATTACCGGTGCAGAGAACCAGAATGTTCATGTCAGGGACGCCTTTGAAGTCGGTTGCCTGCCGGTTAGCCCTGTTTTGTAACAGGGTTGTGACGGGCGCTACTCTTCATACCACCACACATCCGGCTGCCAGCCGGGCCAGTCTCCGAAGATCGGAATATAGTCGGGATAATGCAGCTCTTTGGCATGGGCGACCCGGCTGATGTTCCACTGATAGATCGGAATGACATAGCGCCCCGC
>CAZOMZ010000083.1:5890-7738 GCA_964581065.1 uncultured Loktanella sp.
CATGGGCGACCCGGCTGATGTTCCACTGATAGATCGGAATGACATAGCGCCCCGCAGTCAGAATGCGGTCCAGTGACTTCACGGCGGCGACAAAATCATCCTGGCTTTCCGAGGTCAGCAGGCGGTTGATCATGGCGTCGATTGCCGGTGAACGTACACCCATCAGGTTGCGCCCGCCCGTCACATCGGCAGCTTCGGTGCCGAAGTAGCCGTATTGTTCGTTTCCGGGCGAAAGCGAAACCCCCACGCGGTAGTATGTCATGTCGAATTCATACAGGTCCGTGCGTTCTTTGAACTGCGCGCCATCGACAACGGCAATTGTCGGCGTCACCCCGATCCGGGACAGCGATTCCACATACATGTCGATAAT
Source organism: uncultured Loktanella sp. (assembly GCA_964581065.1). Lineage (GTDB taxonomy): Bacteria > Pseudomonadota > Alphaproteobacteria > Rhodobacterales > Rhodobacteraceae > Yoonia. Next base: position 6,261 of record CAZOMZ010000083.1, read on the forward strand.
CGCCTGGTTCTCGGTGGCCCCGGTCTGAAGCAGGATTTCAAAGGTAAAGGGCTCGCCCGCGGCATTCTTCATCACGCCATCCTGAACGGTCCATCCGGCGGCGGCCAATTGGTCGAGTGCTGCCGCGGTACCTGCGCGGTTGCGTTCGGTGCCGTCACTGACGGGCAGGGCGTAACCTTCCAGCGTGCCGGGTGTGAGATCGGCGGCAAAGGGTTCAAGAAACGCGCGCACGCGGCCTTCAGCGGGGCCATCCGTCATGCTCAGTGGCGAATTTGACCAATATGATGTGATGCGCGGCTGGGCCGATCCGGTCATTGCTTCGTTGATGAATTCGAAGTTGAAAATCTGGATCATCGCATCGCGCACCCGCCAGTCCGCGAACTGCTCGCGGCGGGTGTTCATTACAAACCCTGTCATGCCGGATGGCCGCGCATGTGGCAGGACCGACTTGACGACATCGCCGCTTTGCACCAGCGGAAAGTCATATTGCGCATCCCAGCGCGCCACATTGAACTCGCGGTTCGTGTTGACCTCCCCAACCTTGAAAGCCTCGAATGCGGCGGTTTCATCGCCGAAGAATTCGATGCGCAATTCGTCGAGGTTGTTGGTGCCGACACGGAACGGCACATTTGCGCCCCAGTAATCAGGATTGCGCCGGAGCGAGATAAAGCGGCCCGGTTCGAAGGCGTCGATGACATAGGCAGAGGACGTGATCGGAACGATCTCGGTGGTGCTTTCGGCAAAGTCAACGCCGTCCCACTGAGCCTTCTTCAGGATCGGGCGCAGACCGGCCAAAAGAGCCAGCTCACGGTCCTCGACGTTGAACGTGAAGCGGACGGAACGTGGTCCCGTTTGCTCCATTGTGTCGACCCGCGACCAGAAACCACGGTAGCGCGGATGTCCGACAGTGCCGAGTGTCTCATAGGACCACATGACATCTTCGACGGTCACAGGGCTGCCGTCAGAGAAACGTGCCTCTTCGCGCAAGGTAAATTCGACCCACTCTCGATTCGGTCCGGTCTCGATCGATTCGGCCAGCACACCATAGAGCGAGAAAGGTTCATCCAATGACCGGCCCATCAGGCTTTCACCGATCAGAAAGCGCAGCTGCCAAGGTGTGCGGCCCTTGCGGATGAAAGGGTTGAGGCTGTCGAAGCTGCCGACATTGGCCTGAACCAGACGCCCGCCGGTCGGTGCATCGGGATTAGCGTAGGGCAGGGACACAAAATCAGGTGGTAGGGCAGGTTGCCCATACATAGCTATGCCATGCTGCGGATCGGCATAGCTGAACGACGCCATCATCCCAAACACAGAGCCCAGCACCAATTGGCGCAGCTTTTCCCCAATAGGTTGCAACATGACCCGAACCCCCTGACTGATTTGTTTGTTCTTATGAACGAACCGTAAAGAGGGTTTCTAAGCTTTTCAAACTTTTAGCTTGGAGCCGAGCGAGTGATTGCTTATAAAGAAGGCACTGC
>CAZOMZ010000084.1:0-7703 GCA_964581065.1 uncultured Loktanella sp.
GGCCAAGCGCCGTGTCTTCGGCAAGGTCGGGATCGACATGATTGCAGGACCGTCGGAGATTCTGGTGATCGCGGATAAGGACAATGATCCCGACTGGATCGCACTCGACCTGCTTTCGCAGGCTGAGCATGACGAAAGCGCCCAGTCAATCCTGATCACAGATGATGCCGCCTTCGGGCAGGCGGTGGCTGCAGCAGTGGACAAGCGCCTCGAAACCCTTGAACGCCGCGCGATTGCGGGGGCGAGCTGGCGTGACTTTGGCGCTGTCATCACCGTGCGCGATTTTGACGAGGCGGTGGCCCTGTCCGACCGCATCGCGCCAGAACACCTCGAGCTCTGCACCGCAGATGCCGAGGCGCTGTCAGAACGGATCACCCATGCCGGCGCGATCTTTATCGGGGGTTGGACTCCCGAAGCGATCGGGGATTACATTGGCGGGCCGAACCACGTCTTGCCCACAGCACGGTCGGCGCGGTTCTCGAGCGGGTTGTCAGTTATGGACTTTATCAAACGCACCACCCTGTCGCGCATGACGCCCGAGGCGCTGGCGGCCATCGGCCCCGCCGCCGAGCGCCTTGCGCAATCCGAAAGCCTAGAGGCACACGGCCTGTCCGTTCGCGCCCGTCTGGACCGTCTGAACAGGGGGCAGTCATGACCAAGATCATCCATATCGAGATTGACGACCGCAACCTGCCGCCGCCAACACCCGAGATCGATCAGGAGCGCCGCGTGGCCATGTTTGATCTGTTGGAGAACAACAGCTTTGCCCTGCCCGCCCGCGAAGACCGCGAGGTGCCGGCGGGGCCCTACAAGCTGGGGCTGGCGATCAAGGAACGCCGTCTGGTTTTTGACATCAAACAGGAAGACGACAATCCGGCAGGCGAATTCCATTTGTCGCTGGGGCCGTTCCGTCAGGTGGTGAAGGATTATTTCCAGATCTGCGAAAGCTACTTCGATGCTGTGAAAAAGCTGCCGCCGAGCCAGATCGAGACCATCGACATGGCCCGCCGCGGCATCCACAACGAGGGTGCACGCGTGTTGCAGGAACGTCTGGAGGGCAAGGCGGATGTGGATACCGATACCGCCCGCCGTCTCTTCACCCTTATTTGCGTCCTGCACTTCGGGGGCTGATCTTGCAGGAGGGGGAGAAGACATACGAGGATCTGCCACAGTCGGTTCTCTTTTGTTGCGACCACAACTCGGTCCGTTCCCCGATGGCCGAAGGGATCATGAAAAAGCTCTACGGCACCCAGTGCTATATCCAGTCGGTCGGCGTGAAGAACGATCTGGAGATCGACGGATTCTCTGTCGCGGTCTGTCAGGAGCTGGGAGTTGAGCTGTCGCGCCACCGCAGCCGCAGCTTTGACGAGATGGAGGATTGGGGCGACGACCTGTCGTCCTTTGATCTTGTGCTGGCCCTGTCACCTGCAAGCCAGCGTCGTGCGCTGGACCTGACACGCTTTTATCACCTGACGGTGGAATACTGGCCGATCCTTGACCCGACCGGATTGGGCGAAAGCCGCGAGGCGCGGCTCGCGTCCTACCGGCAGGCCCGCGACCAGATTAGGGAACGGCTGATCGCCCGCTGGGGACCGGGACTGGAGAATACCGATGACTGATGCAACTGATGTGCTTGGCCGCTACTTTGCTGCCTTCAACGCCGGTGACATCGACGGCATGTTGGCCGAACTGACTGATGACGTGGCCCATCATGTGAATGAGGGACAGGTCCGCGAAGGGAAAAAGGCCTTTGCGGATTTCTGTGCCCATATGCAGCGTTGCTATGCAGAAGAACTGACCGAGATCGTGCTGTTTTCGGCCGAAGGTGGCACGCGGGCGGCGGCGGAGTTCATGGTCAACGGCACTTATCTGGCAACCGACACCGGCCTGCCGGAGGCGCGTGGTCAGACCTACCGTCTACCCGGTGCCTCGATGATGACCCTGCGCGATGGCAAGATCGCTCGCGTGACGACCTATTACAACCTCGCCGACTGGCTGCGTCAGGTGTCATGATTGATGTCCGCCCGCTGACAGGAGAGGACCTCGCCCGTCATCTGGAGGATGTGGCCCGCCTGCGCATGACGGTCTTTCGCGACTGGCCCTATCTTTATGAGGGCACCTTCGATTACGAACACCGCTATCTGCAAAGCTATCGCGACAGTGCCGGTGCGATCCTTGTGGGCGCCTTTGATGCTGACCGTCTGGTGGGGGCCGCAACCGGCACGCCGATGGAGGATCATGCCGATGACTTCGCGCGCGCCTTTGACGGCACGGGGCTGGCGCTGACCGATATCTTCTACTGCGCCGAGTCCGTGCTGCTGCCGGAGTATCGCGGACGCGGGATCGGACATGCCTTCTTTGACGCGCGCGAGGATCATGCTCGCCGTCTGGGGCGCAAACTCTCGGCCTTTTGCGGTGTCCAGCGCCCTGTGGATCATCCGGCACGTCCTGCGGATTACGCCCCTCTCGATCCATTCTGGCGCAAGCGCGGCTATGCCCCGATGGCGGGGGTGATCGCCGCATTTGCGTGGCGCGATGTCGGCGAGACCGATGAGACCACCAAGCCGATGCAATTCTGGAGCAAAAGCCTATGAAGATCGCGACCTGCGCCTATCACCCCGAATGGCATGCTGATTGGGACAGCCTTGCGGCCAAGTTGGAGACCCGCGTGGCCGAGGCCGCCGCTGAGGGCGCGGAACTGCTGGTATTTCCTGAGTATGCCGGGGTTGAAGCAGGATTGATCGGAACGCCACAGGACAAATCGCCAACCGACTGGGTCGCAGCGCTTTGCCCGCTCTATGACCGGTGGACAGCACTCCACAGTGATCTGGCGCGGAAATATGGTGTCTTCATCCTTGCGGGCAGTCTGCCACGGGATGCGGGCGGCAAAGCGACCAATGCGGCCTCGTTCTGCGCCCCCTCGGGCGAAGTCACCATTCAGGACAAGATGATCCTGACGCCTTACGAGCGGCGCGAGATGCAGCTGGCGCCGGGGGATGATCTGAAACTGATTGAGACGCCACTGGGAAAGATCGGTATCCTGATCTGTTATGACAGCGAGTTCCCGCTTCTGGCCCGCGCTCTGGTCGCAGCAGAGGCCGATCTGATCCTTGTGCCCTCCTGCACCGAGGCCCCCGCCGGCCAGACCCGCGTACGCCAGTCCTGCCGCGCCCGTGCGATCGAGGGTCAGTGCCTGATCGTGCAGGCCCCTTTGGCGGGGAGCGTGCCGCAATGCGAGATCATCGACATCAGCACAGGCCGCGCAGGCATCTTTTCTCCGCCTGATATCGGCTTGCCCCCTGACGGGATCATCGCCCAAGGGCTGACCGATGATACCGCCTGGGTCATCGCCGAAGTTGATCTTGCCCCCATCAAGGCGGTCCGCACCACGGGACATGTGGGTAATTTCAGCCACTGGCCCGAGCAGGATGGCCGTCTGAAACATATCACACCCGTGACTTTGCGCTGATTAGCCCTTGAAAAATACCCATTTCAGGCGCATCTAGACGCCGTCCACGCTTGGTGGATGAAAAACACAGGAGATCACATGGCCAAGGAAGAACTGCTCGAATTCCCAGGTGTCGTGAAAGAACTTCTGCCAAACGCGACGTTTCGGGTCGAGCTGGAAAACGGCCATGAGATCATCGCGCATACGGCAGGCAAGATGCGCAAGAACCGCATCCGCGTTCTGGCAGGCGACAAGGTGCAGGTCGAAATGACCCCGTATGACCTGACCAAGGGTCGTATCAACTACCGCTTCAAGTAGGCCGGGACACATGTTTCGGCTGGCGCAGAAAGGCGATTGCCACTGGCAATCACGACTGCGCCCGGTGGCATATTGGACGCTGACATGACCACCCTGCCCCCTGACACATCATTGAAGCTGATCCTCGGCTCCGGCTCGCCACGGCGGTTGGAACTTCTGGCGCAGCTTGGTGTCACCCCTGCCGATGTCCGGCCACCCGACATCAACGAGGACGTGCGCAAAGGCGAGCTTCCCCGCGACTACGTCAACCGTATTGCCGCCGAGAAGGCTGCCGCCGTGTCTGCCACTGCGGATGAAGTTGTGCTTTGCGCCGATACCACCGTGGCCTTGGGCCGCCGGATCATGGGCAAACCTGCCGATGCCGATGAGGCCGCCAGCTTCCTGCGCGCCATGTCGGGCCGTCGCCACAAGGTGATCACTGCCCTTGCGGTGAAACGTGGCGAAAAGCTCTGGACCAAGGATGTGCAAAGCACCGTTGCCATGAAACGACTGTCAGAGGCCGAGATCGCCAGCTACATCGCGTCGGGTGACTGGCAGGGCAAGGCCGGCGGCTATGCCATTCAGGGTCCGGCAGGTGCATTCATTCCCTGGATCAACGGGTCCTACACCGCAATCGTCGGTCTGCCATTGACCGAGACCGCCGGACTGCTGACGGCCGCGGGTCTGGTGATATACGGAGGTGCGCCATGAAAGGCCGCATGATCATTCTCGACCACATTGGCGATGTCGAAGCCGCCGCCCTGATGGTTGATGGCAAGCTGGACGATCTGCTGCTTGACGCAAGCGACGCCCCCCGCACCGGCGCGATCTTTCGTGCGATCTGCGACCGTCCGATCAAGGGCCAGGGCGGCATGATGCTGCGCCTGCCCGAGGGCGAGACCGCATTCCTGCGCCAGGGCAAGGGCTTGCGCCCCGGCCAGCCGATGCTGGTGCAGGTCACGGGCCATGCCGAAGACGGCAAGGCCGTCCCCGTGACCGACCGCGTCCTGTTCAAAAGCCGTTATGCCATCGTGACCCCCGGCAAACCCGGCATCAACGTCTCGCGCCAGATCGGGGATGACGACAAGCGCGACGCGATCCTTGCCATTGCCCATGAGGTATACGAAGGCGAACATGGATTGATCTTGCGGTCGTCCTGCGAGACCGGCTCGGCCGAGGATATCGCCGAGGATATCGCGGCGATGGCCGCACTTGCCGATGCCGTGTTGGGTGATGCCGATGGCACCGCGCCCGAAGCCCTGACCGAAGGCGACGGGCCGCACGCGCTGGCATGGAGGGAATGGACGCGGCCCGCGCAGGTTGTCACCGAACCCGGATCATTCGCCGATCACGGCGTGCTTGACCAGCTGGTGATGCTGGACGATCCCCATGTCCCGCTGGCCGAAGGCAATATGTATGTCGAACCCACCCGCGCGCTGGTGGCCGTGGATGTGAACACCGGCAATGACACCTCGCCTGCCGCTGCGCTGAAGGCCAACTTGGCGGCGGCCCGCGCCCTGCCCCGCGCCCTGCGTTTGCGTGGTCTGGCAGGTCAGATCTCGGTTGATTTCGTCTCGATGTCCAAGGCCCACCGCAAGCAGGTCGAGCAATCCCTGCGCGCCGCCTTCAAGGCCGACCCGATCGAGACCTCACTGGTCGGTTGGACCCCGATGGGATTGTTCGAACTGCAGCGCAAGCGCGAACGCGCACCCCTGCCGAAAGCCCTGATACGGAGCCTTTAGATGCCCTGTCCGATCTGCGACCGCCCGACCGAGAAAGCCTATCGCCCGTTTTGCTCAAAACGCTGTGCCGACAGGGACTTGGGCAAATGGCTGACCGGTGGATATGCGATCCCTGCGTCCACGCCGGAAGATGCAGACGAACTGGATGAGGCGCTGGAAGAGGCCGCGCGGCAACAGCCGCATTAGGGCGATTTTTCGCGTGCGCCGCCGCCGCCGCCGAAGCGGACAAACTGGCCTTTGAGTGACACCGCACGGGACTGCGCGGCCCCGCCTTCAGAAAGCTCCCGATTTCGCATAAATCCCTCTGGACACCCCCATTGCTCGCGTCTACAACGCCGCTACCCATCGCGAGGCCACTCGCGTTTCCCGTGCCCGGGTAGCTCAGGGGTAGAGCAGTGGATTGAAAATCCTCGTGTCGGTGGTTCGATTCCGCCCCCGGGCACCACAAAATCAACGAGTTAGCAGCGCACAGGATTTCTTGGGGCCTTATTAGCCTCAAGCGTGGCCAACTAACCCGAACTCATCAGACTGCAATCAGCTGGCTTATGGCTTCAAATTGCTAGATTGGGGTCCGTCGAATCTTCAGCTCAGAGAGCATGGATGCGCTTAAGGTATCTCAGGCGGCGTTAGGCGAAGGGCGAATTGGGCGTAGAGCAGCCATTCGCCGCGGGCGCGAATTCAGCAGACCACAAGGCCAAAATCAGGCTTTCTTCATACCCTGGTTAAGTTAGCCGGACGGCATTCAGCAGTTGGAGCGGCTCTCATTGCGACCAAAGCTCTCAGTGAGATGCGATGTCAGAGTGACGCAAACACACTCTTATCGAGGTTCGGTGGACACCTGTGACGCAGCGCTGACGGTGCGTCCACTATGCCGTGGCCCAAATAGCGTTTGTCCGACTCTGGACTTGCTGTCCGACAGCGACATGCGCAGGCCATTTCACAAGGATGATCGCACAGCTTTTCACTGCATGTGCCTCAAGAGCATGCGGAAGGTCGGACACAGTCGTCGCGATGTGCCGCTCGCTGTCTTTCGACACATCGACGCAGACATCCACCTCGCTCTCGCTGGGAAGGCCCTGTTCCAACAAATCGGCTGAGACACGCGCCGCCTGACCAACGGACATATAGAAGGCTGTTGTCGTGCCTGGCCCCGACAGCCGCGTGCAATCGGGCAGCGGGTTGTCCGAACACCCTGTTCCAGTCGCTACAACGAAGGTATCGGTCACGCCCCGTTCGGTCAGACTGCGCCCGAGCGATGCAGCCGCAGCCGAGGCCGCCGTGACACCGGGCACCATTTCGACGGGGACGCCTGCGGCTTTTGCGGCGGCAATTTCTTCGGTCGCACGGCCAAAGATCGCCGGGTCGCCCGACTTGAGCCGCACGACGCTGCGGCCTTTCAGGGCCTCGGCCACGATCATGTTACTGATTTTGTCCTGCGGCCATGCGTGCGCGCCGACGACCTTGCCGACAAAGACCCGCTCGGCATCACGGCGGGCCAGTTCCAGCACCTCCGGATCGACCAGACGGTCGTAGAAGATCACGTCAGCCTCTTGCAGGCGTTCAACGGCGCGCAGGGTGAGCAAGTCGCGCGCGCCGGGGCCAGCGCCGACCAGCGCGATATGGCCGCCCTTGGCCCGATCCGGCGCGCCGCCATCGGCTATGGCGTCCTTGATCATGCGCGCGGCCTCTCGTTCGGCCCCGCGTGCCCATGTCGCTGCCGCATCGCCCTTGAACACCCATGCCCAGAAGGCGCGGCGGCGGTGCCGTGCCACCTTTTGCGCGACCCGCGGGCGCAGATTGCCTGCAAGGGCCGCCAAACCGCCGAGGTTCTGGGGCAAGAGCGTCTCTAGCTTTGTCTTGATATCGCGTGTGAGGACGGGCGCTGTCCCCTCGCTGCCGATGGCGACCACGATCGGATCGCGGTCGACGATTGCGGGCGTGGTCAAGTCGCAAAGGTCGGGCTGATCCACCACGTTGACGGGGCATTTCGCGGCTTTGGCTATGCCATGTGCGGCGGCGTCGAACCCCGGGCAACCGGTGCCGATAAAGGCAAAGGCGGCACCATCAAAGACCTCCGTTGAAAGCGTTTTGACCTGTGTCGCCCGCCCTGACGCGACAAGGCCCTGCAACTCGTCTTCCAGAATGGCGGCCACCAGAACAATCTCTGCATCCGTCTTGCAGATCAGCCGCGCCTTCTGCGCGGCCTGTTCGCCACC
>CAZOMZ010000085.1:0-7700 GCA_964581065.1 uncultured Loktanella sp.
CACATCCTGTTTATCGCCTCGGGCGCCTTCCATGTGGCGAAACCCTCGGACCTGTTGCCGGAACTGCAGGGCCGCCTGCCGATCCGCGTCGAACTGCGCGCACTGACCGAGGATGACTTTGTCCGCATCCTGACCGAAACCGACAACGCGCTGACCCTGCAATACTCGGCCCTGATGAAGACCGAAGAGGTCACTGTCACTTTCACCGAAGACGGGATCAAGGCGCTGGCCAAGATCGCGGCAGAGGTCAACGAAAGCGTCGAAAACATTGGCGCCCGCCGCCTTTACACGGTGATCGAACGTGTGTTCGAGGACCTGTCCTTTAATGCGCCGGACCGCGCAGGAGAGGCGATCGCGGTTGATGCGGCATTTGTCGAAAAGCACCTTGGCGAACTGGCGCGGTCGACAGATGTCAGCCGCTATGTGCTCTGATCCGTGCTGCGGCTGAACCGGTATCCGGCAGTTGTGGTCCTGATCATCGCGGGGCTCTTCGCGGTGATCTTTGCCTATGCAACGGTCAATCTGTTTCAGGTGTCGATGGCCAACATCCGCTTTCTGCGCGAGTTTGGATGGATCGCCGTGCAGGAAGGGGCGTTGATCCAGCTTTTGCAGATTATCGGATCAGGTGGCGTTGCCATGTTGGCCTACATTGGTTTCAAAATCTGCGAAAGCGAGTTGGTCCGCCGCTACAATAACTGGCAGTCACGGTAAGTTAGCCCTTTTCCACCCGTCCGGTTGTGCGCATGAATGCGCAATGGACCAATCAACCGGATACTTTCGCTTTATCCGCGACAACCTGCCGTTTCTCGGCACAGGCTTTCTGTTGTCGTTCCTGTCCAGCTTCGGACAGACGTTCTTCATCTCGATCTTCGGCGGCGAGATCCGTGAAACCTACGGTCTGACGAACGGCGACTGGGGGCTGATCTATATGGTCGGCACGGGTGCGTCGGCGCTTGTCATGGTCTTTGCAGGAGGTCTCGCCGACAGGTTCCGCGTACGAACGCTTGGCATTCTGGTTGTCTGGCTGCTGGCGGCAGCCTGCCTTTTGATGGCTTTCAACACGGTTGCGGCCTTGCTTCCGCTGGTCATCTTTGCGCTGCGCTTTACCGGCCAAGGCATGACAACTCAGGTTGCGACCGTGGCAATGGCGCGCTGGTTTGTCGCCGCCCGCGGACGCGCACTGGCCGTGGCCGCTTTCGGTTTCTTTCTGGGCGAGGCGACACTTCCCCTCGGGATGGTCTGGCTGAAAACAATGGTCGAGTGGCGCACCATCTGGATCGGCTGCGCCGCATTCGCCATCGTGATGAGCGGCGTCCTCTATCAACTGCTCAAGCTGGAACGAACACCACAATCCATTGCCGCGGAATCCCACGCTGTTGGCATGGGTGGCAAACACTGGACACGGGGCCAGGCACTGCGACATCCGCTGTTCTGGGCAATGATCCCGGCGGTGATGTCCTTTTCGGGCTTCGGCACAGCCTTCTGGTTTCATCAGGTGCATTTTGCAGAAATCAAAGGCTGGACGCATCTTTCGCTGGTCGCGGTCTTCCCGTTGGGCACCTTCGCGCTGATGCTGTCGACGATTGGCTATGGCTGGGCGGTGGACAGGTTCGGGGCAGCGCGGCTTCTGCCCATCTATCTGATCCCGCTGGTGGTGGCTTTTGTCCTGCATTGGTATGCGCCATCGCTGTGGTGGACAGCGCTTGCCGTTGTCCTGATGGGAATCGCGGGCGGCGGGCAGGCCACGCTGCTGAACGCGTGCTGGGCCGAATTCTACGGCACGCGCCATATCGGATCGATCAAGGCGGCAGCCGCAGCCTTGATGGTGCTCGGCTCGGCGATCGGTCCGGGGCTCAGCGGGTGGTTGATTGATACAGGTGTCGGATTCGAGGTGCAGCAACTGGGCTATGCTGCAATCTTCGCCTTTGCCGCACTGATCCTGATCGTCCCGACACGAAGGGCGAGGGCCGCGCTGGTCTCACAGACACCCCAATAGCAAGACCCCAGCTTATCATTTTGCCAAAAATACTCCCGCCGGAGGCTCCGGCGCACGCCACCATGTCTACCGGTTGCGGCGGAGATAAACATAATAGGCCCCATGCCCCCCATGGCGGATATGGGCGGGTGTCACTTGCAGGATAGCCTGCGCTAGCGGCGGCAAAGCCAACCATTGCGGCACCTGATGGCGCAAGACCCCCTGCCGCGTCGGGATCGGACCGCCATCATCGCGGTCCTTGCCCTTGCCGGTAATCACCAGCACCAGACGACGGCCAACGGCCTGCGATCCGAGGATAAACGCCGTCAGTTCAGGGTGCGCTTCGGCCATTGTCATCCCGTGCAAGTCGATGCGCGCTTCCGGCTTCAGCTTGCCCCGCGTCATCTTGCGATGGGATTTGTTGTCCATATTGACCGGCGCCTTTGAGAGGCGCTCTGCAATCGGCCCGAGAACATCATGCGCAGTCGCACTTTGGGCCTTCTGTCCGACCCGAAATTCCGGCAGCGGATCACGGTTGGCCGGGTCCTTTGCCTCCATCGGTGTCTTGGGCGGCTTGACTGGTGCGGCGGCGGCGCGTGGACCTTCGTGCAGGGGCACGGTGCGGGCAGCGACTTTGCCCCAAAGCTCGCGTTCTTCCGGTGACAGGTGGCGGGGCTTACGCATCAGATAATCCCCCGCACAGCTTGTCCGCCAGACGTCGGGGTAAAAGGACAACCATCCGACCCCCATCTTTCACCGCACCAGCCCGCGCGCCGGCATCGTCGCCTGTGCCAAAGAAGATATCGGCGCGTTGGGCGCCTTTGATCGCCGAACCTGTATCCTGTGCCACCATCAGGCGGTTGATCGGATCGGCCCCCGCCTTTTCGATCCAGACCGGTGCGCCCAGCGGCGTGATCTCTGGATCAACGGCCAATGTTCGCCCCGAAGTGACGGATTTGCCAAGTGCGCCCAACGGTCCGTCCCGGGCCGGAACTTCATCGATGCGCCGAAAGAAGACGTAGCTCTCGTTCTCCCAAAGGACCTCTGGACCATGTGCCGCGACCCATGCGCGAATTGCGTCTGGCGAGATCTGTTCCGCAGGTATTGCGCCTGTCTCGATCAGGACCTTGCCAATCGACGTGTAGGGGTGCCCGTTCTTGGCCGCAAAGCCCAAACGAATCAGGCGACCGTCGGGAAAGCGGACACGCCCCGACCCTTGCACCTGCAAAAAGAACAGATCAACCGGATCGGCAAACCAGGCCAGTTCCAAACCACGACCTGCAAGGCCGCCCTGTGCGATCTCACGGCGGGTCAGGAATGGTGTTGCGGGGTCAAGATCGGGTGGCACGCCATAGGCGGGATAAACATGCGTTGCTGTCTGCCCGGGCGCGGCTGAAAGCTCTGGCTCGAAATAGCCTGTAAACAACATAGACCCGCCGTCTTCGATCATCACGGGCGCAAAATGCGCCTCAAAATAAGCGCGGGCCCCGCCATCCGCTGGCAATGTCGGCCAATCCGCCCCCAGACAGACATGCGTCCGGGCGAAAACATCAAGGGCGGCCTGATGATCATCATCAGCCCACCCCTTCAAGTCCGCAAAGGACAACCTGTTATAGCGCAATCCGGCCATGTCTTGGCCGCTGGGCTTATTCGCCGGTGGCGACCAACCGCCAGTTGGGATCATCCGAGTCCATTTTGCGCATGAAAGTCCATGTGTCCTTCATCCGCTTGATCTCTTTCTCGCTGCCTTCGACCACTTCGCCTTCGGCATTGCGCACAACGGATGTCATTTCAGCCTTGAAGCGCACCGAGACCTCGCCTTCTTTCGAGACTTCATCGAACTCCGCACCGGCAAGAGACAGATCACTGATCCCGATGAAATTGGCATGCACGGTCAGATTCTGGCGCTGGCGCTCATCAACAACCGAAGCGAACGCTTCGTAAACGTCTTCAGAGATGAAGGGCACAATGCTGTCGAGATCACCGTTCTCAAACGCCATCAGGATCATTTCATAGGCACCACGAGCGCCGCCAAGGAATTCACTGACATTGAACGTGGGGTCCACACGCTTCATCGCGGCAAGGGCCTTGGCGTCTTCCGATCCTTCTTCAACGTGGTCGGTGATGTCCAGATCAGGACCACCTTCAATCACGTCGAATTCCGGACGGCCAAGACGATTGGCGGCGTCGGGTCGCGTGACCGCAGGCTTTTCAAAGCCCTCGCGCGTGCCCAGCACGCCGCGCAGTCGCAAAATCAGGAAGACAGCAATGCCCGCAAGCACCAACAGCTGAATAATCGGAGAATTCATTTCGACCTCGTTTCGGGAGAGGGCATGGTAACCAGCCCTTTGTCTTCCTATGTAGGTCACGGGTAGGGCCAAGTCCACCGTACCCCCGAACATGTTATGAAAGGCTGACCAATGTGGCTTCTTGTGGCGTTTATTGCTGTTCCAATGATCGAAATTGCCCTCTTTATTCAGGTGGGGGGCATCATCGGGATTTGGTGGACGCTTCTGATCGTGCTTGCCACGGCGATTGCAGGCTCCTATCTGGTGCGCAATCAGGGATTGCGAGAGCTTGCGAACCTTCAGCGGGCCTTCAATGACCTTGATGATCCGACCGAACCGCTTGCCAATGGCGCGATGATCCTTTTTGCGGGCGCGCTCTTGCTGACGCCCGGGTTCTTCACAGACATTGTCGGGTTGTCACTGTTGGTTCCGCGCGTGCGGCGCGCCGCTTTTCTGTGGGCCAGATCGCGCGTGAAGGTGGCCCGTTTCACGATGGGCGAAGGGGAACAACCACACCAGCCAAAGCAGCCGCAGGACCGTGTGATTGATGGCGAGTTCGAGGATGTGACGCAACAAAGGCCAACCCATCGGCCTCCGTCCGAGTGGACCCGGCATTGAGCCTTTGGTCTTGGACTGCTAGGAACGCGCGAAGCAAATACTAACCGGAGCAGGTTCAATGTCCGATACACCAGAAAACGGAGCTGCCGCGCCAGAAGCGCCCGCAGCCGCCGCACAAGTTTCCAGCCGCGTTCTCGCCCAATATATCCGCGATATGTCCTTCGAGAACATCCTTGCCCAAAAGGGTGTGACCGGCGACGCTCAGCCCGAGATTCAGGTGCAGGTCAATCTTGATGCGCGCAAGCGCAAGCCAGACGACCAGTACGAAGTCATCACCAAGCTGAACGTCACCAGCAAGACCAAGGAAAAAGGCGAGCCGCTTTTCGTGCTCGAGCTTGAATATGCCGGTGTTTTCGAAATCAAAGGCGTGCCGTCCGAACAGATGCACCCCTACCTGTTGATTGAATGCCCACGCATAACATTCCCGTTCCTACGCCGCATCGTCAGCGACGTAACCCGTGACGGTGGCTTCCCGCCGCTGAACCTAGAGACGATCGACTTCCTCGCGCTTTACCGCTCGGAACTGGCCCGCCGCACCGAGGCGGAAAAGGCCAAAGCCAACTAGGTCAGTTTTTTCCAGACAGAGCCGTCGCCCAAGCTGTCCACAAAGGCCGCATGGGCGGCGGCTTCTTCATTTGTGATACGTGGCGACAGCGGCTCGGGTCTTGGCATCGGGCGCCAGTCATCACCTACAGATCCTGTCGTGCTGGTAGCGGCGGTCGTCGCAAGTCCGAAATCCGGTTGCCGCCCGCCGATCAGTTCCAGATAGACATCTGCCAGAATTTCACTGTCCAGCAACGCGCCGTGAAGCGTGCGTGCACTGTTGTCGATCCCGAAACGGCGACAGAGCGCATCCAGCGACGCGGGGGAACCCGGAAACTTGCGCCGCGCAATCGCCAGCGTGTCGACGGCCTGGTTCATCGGCAAAAGCGGCATATTCAGCCAGCCCAGTTCGGCATTCAGGAACTTCATATCGAAGGCCGCGTTATGGATAACGAGCTTTGCGTCACCGACAAAATCCAGAAAGCCTTGGGCAACCTCTGCAAAAACCGGCTTGTCGCGCAGGGTTTCCTGCCCGGGTTTGGGTTCCTGCGGGGGTTCCAGCAGGTCGGGCCCGATCCCATGCACCTCGAAGGCTTCGGCGGGCATGGACCGCTGCGGGTTGATGTAGACATGGTAGGTTTTGCCCGTGGGCACATGACCCATCAGCTCGACCGCGCCGATTTCGACGATCCGATCACCATCCGCCGGTTCAAACCCTGTGGTTTCGGTATCAAGCACGATTTCACGCATGATCTTCCCCTGTCAGTCTGGAAATCAGTTCTCGCACGGCGGCACGGGTAGCGTCCAGCGTCAGGGTCTCGATCACATGATCCGCGCGGGCACGTTTTTCGGCATCCGGCATCTGGCGGGCAAGGATCTGCGCAAACATCGCCTCATCCATCGCACCGCGCGCCAGAACGCGGTCTTTTTGCACGCCAGCCGGTGCCGTGACGACCAGAACCGAGTCCAGCCACGCATCCGCGCCGGTCTCGAAGAGGAGTGGAATGTCAAAAACGACCAGCGGGGCATTCTGTGCCGCGACAAAAGCAGCACGGTCGGCAGCCACGAGCGGATGCACGATGCTTTCGATGGTTTTGATGATCTCCGGTTCCTTGGCGATCAGCACCTTCAAGGCGGAGCGGTCAACTGCACCGTCAATGACTGCCTCTGGCAACAGCTCGGCAAAGGCGGGAACGGAAGCACCACCTTTGGCATAGAGAGCATGGACGGTGGCATCCGCATCCCAGACCGGCACGCCTTCATCACGAAACATCTGGGCCGTTGTCGATTTGCCCATACCGATGGACCCGGTAAGCCCCAGAAGATGGGTCACGACAGAACCGCCTCGCGCGTGGCGGCGTCCACTTCGGGGCGATGGCCGAACCAGCGCTCGAAACCCGGCACGCCCTGATGCAATAGCATGCCCAGGCCATCCACAACTGTGCAGCCCCGCTTTTCAGCGGCCTCAAGGAAGGGGGTGATCAGCGGGTTGTAGACGATATCGGTCACAACGGCATCCTTGCGCAGACCATCCAGCGAGACCTTAAAGTCCGAAGCGCCCTTCATCCCGAGCGAAGTCGTGTTCACAACGGTCCGTGCTTCTTCCAGCATCATATCGGCCTGCACCCAGTCAACCACGGAAATCCGCGCGCCGAAATCATCGCGCAGAGCCTCGGCCTTGGGTCGGGTACGGTTGGAGATGATGATCTCGGGGACACCTGCATCGATCAGCGCCACGACGACCGCACGCGATGCGCCTCCGGCCCCGAAGATCGCCGCAGGTCCGGCTTTGGGGTCCCAGTCTGGCGCATTCTGGCGCAGATTGGCTATGAAGCCATAACCATCTGTATTGTCAGCAAAAATACGCCCGTCGCTTTTGAAGATAAGCGTATTGGCCGCGCCGATCAGCGTTGCGCGGTCCGTGATCTGGTCCGCAAACTGCAACACGCTGACCTTATGCGGCAGCGTGATATTTGCGCCGACAAACCCTTCCTTCGGAAGTCGGTGGAGGGTCTCTTCAAGTTTGTCCTCGGTCACCTCAAGTGCGGTGTAAGCACCGTCTAGGCCATAGCGCTTCAACCAATAGCCATGCAGCTTTGGCGACAGGGAATGGCTGATCGGGTTTCCGATCACGGCAGCGCGGGGGATCTGGGTCATGACGGCAATGTTCCGCGTAGCGTCAGGTATGACAAGAGTTCCAACAGCGGCAGTCCAAGCACATTGAAATAATCTCCTTCAATGCGTGTAAAAAGTCGCACTCCTTCTTCTTCAAGCTT
>CAZOMZ010000086.1:0-7556 GCA_964581065.1 uncultured Loktanella sp.
AAGAGCCATGTCGTTTTCCTTTTCCGGTTTCAAGCCTCAGCGGGGGATCAGCGTTTTGCCAACCGGTGGATCCTTTGGGATGTCTCCCCATCGGACCCGCCCCCGCCTGCGGGATTAAGTGCGCGCCTCATAGCGGGGGTTCGCGCCGGTTGCAAGCCTCGGGATGCCTCCGGCGGGAGTTTCTTGGGAGAAAGAAGAAAGGGCCTAGAGGAAGACCCTTTCCACAAACCAATATGCCCCGACGGCCGCAATCGCCAGCGATGCAGGGATCGCGACGATCCGGCGGTAGGCGTCCACCTGATCGCGCATCTGGATCGACAGGATGCAGAGCGCGAAGACAGCCGCGAGCGGAGCACCGAAGACCCAGACAGGGTTTTCGAGAACCGTGACCAGTGCTGCGGGGTTCAGTATGCTCAGAGCAATCGCGCTGACCAGCAGGAAGAGATAGATCGCGAGCGCGCGGCCCACCTCATTGGCACCGCGGTCGATCCGCAGCGCCTGCCAGACACACAGGAACATGATCGCGATCACGAAGAGCTGGCCGACCTCGACGCCGACGTTAAAGCCGATCAGGGCAGCGATGAATGTGCCTTCCGGCAGGCCGAATTCGCCCAGAACCGAGGCAAAGCCCAGACCGTGCAACAGCCCGAAACCGAAGATGATGTAGGGACGCCAGCGGCTGATGCCCTGTGCCCAGATGTTCTCGACCGCAACAAAGACGATGGAGGCGGCGATCAGAGGTTCGACGATCGATCCCGGCAGATTGACATAGCCCAGTGCGGCAAGAGCCAGCGTGATGGTATGGGCCAGCGTGAAGAGCGACACCTGTACGATCAGTGGTCGCGCGCGCGCCGCCAGGAAGAAGAGCGCCAGAACAAAGAGAATGTGATCAAGGCCCTTGGGCACGATGTGATCAAAACCGACGGGGATGTAATCGACAAAGGTCTCCCAGCTGGTGGCCTGGCTGCCGCCGCTTAGAGCGATGACGTCCGAGAGGGCCCCTGCTTCGAGATAGCCGTCATAGGGTTCGGGCACATCCATCTGGCGCAACACAATCACGCCAAAGCTGGAATCCCATCCGAATTGCGCAGACTCCGCACCGGCGGGCAATTCAGCGCTGAAGGTGAAGGTTGACGAGCGCACGGTTTCGACATCACCGACAGCGGCCACGTCGACTGTGCCCAGAACGGGTGTCAGGGCAGTCCCACCGGCATTGATCGTCATCCCATCGGCCATCTGCGGCCAGAAGGCACGGAATTGTTCCGCCAGAATCGCCGGATCAAGCGCGCGCAGTTCATCGTAGGTCGCGGCCTGCGGGCTTTCGTTGGTGTCAGCGGTTTCGGTGAGGTCGATCCCGGCGATAAAGCTTTCGAGGTTGGCGCGCACTTCGAACTGCAACGTGCCGTCGACAGTCCGCATATCGGCAATCGAGGGCAGAACCTCATGCGCCTGCGCCGTTGACGCCAGCGTGATCCAGAGCAGCAGTAAGCTTGACACCATCCGTGCCCATGACAGTTTAGCTGCAGTCATCAAGGAATTCGTCATGCGTATTTTCGCCCTCATCTTTGGTCTGGTCTCGACGCCTGTCGTTGCACATGAGTTCTGGATCGAACCCATCGCCTATCAGGTCGCGCCGGACGGTAGACTTGAGGCTCATCTTGTCAATGGCGAAGCGTTCTTCGGGACGAAACTTCCTTATCTGCCGCAGCGATTTGACAATTTTGTGCTCTTTGCGGGCGACGCAGCCGAACGTGTGCGCGGCCGTCCGGGTGATTCTCCGGCGATGAACGTGGCTCCGCTGGCCGAAGGGCTGAACATCGCCGCCTATCAGGCCCGCAATGCGACGGTGAATTACGAGAACTGGGAGAAATTCCAGCGCTTTGTCGATCACAAGGACTTTGGCGACGTACTGAGCGCGCATGAGGCCCGCGGACTGGCCATGGAAAACTTTGGCGAGCTCTATTCGCGATACTCCAAGACGCTCTTTGCCGTCGGAAACGGCGAAGGGGCAGACCGCCGCGTCGGGCTGGAGACCGAGATCGTTGCCCTGACCAATCCTTACACCGACGATCTTTCAGGCGGCATGCAGGTGCAGGTCTACTACCGCAACGATGTGCGTGCGGACGTGCAGATCGAGGTATTCGAGAAGGATGCAGACGGAAACGTCGCAGTCAGTTTCTATCGCACGAATGCCGAAGGCATCGGGGCCTTCCCGGTCAGGGCCGGTTTTGAATACATGGTTGATGCCGTTGTCCTGCGCGAACCCAATGCAGAGGAAATGGCAGCCACAGGGACGGTTTGGGAAACGCTCTGGGCCAATCTGACCTTTGCCGTGCCAGAGTAGATATTGCGCCAGCGCCTGCTTTGGGTCATCAGCGGGATATGACGAAAACACCTGACATTCTTTGCATCGGTTCGGTCCTTTGGGACGTGATCGGGCGCACGGCCAGCCATATGCGTGTCGGATCGGATGTGCCGGGCCGGATCACCCGCCTGCCCGGTGGTGTGGCGATGAATATCGCTATGACGCTGCGCCGTTTCGGAATGACCCCCGCCTTGTTGACGACCATCGGCCGTGATGCCGAGGGCGAGGAGCTGGTGGGCGAAGCCCTGCGCATGGGGATGATCTGCACGCATATCTACCGCTCGGACGATCTGCCCACGGACGTCTATATGGCGATTGAAGGTGCAAACGGGCTGATCGCTGCGGTTGCCGATGCACATTCGCTCGAGGCCGCGGGCGACAAGATCCTGCGCCCGATGGCGGATGGTCGATTGGGGACCGAAGGCGCGCCCTTTGCCGGCTTGGTGGCGCTGGATGGCAATCTGACAGAAGAACTGCTGCAAACGATTGCCACCTCGCCGCTTTTTCGTGATGCCGACCTGCGCGTTGCACCCGCATCGCCTGGAAAGGCAGAGCGCTTGCTGGCCTTGGTCGACCACCCGACAGCGACACTTTATGTCAATCTCGAAGAAGCAGGTCTGCTCTGCCAGACGACTTTCGAGACGGCTGCTGCTGCCGCCGAGGCGCTGATCAAGCGCGGCGCCTACCGCGTGTTGGTCACCAATGGAGGCAAGGCTGCGGCGGAATGCACCCAAGGTGACACGATTACAGCCACCCCGCCCGAAGTCATGGTGACCCGTGTGACAGGGGCGGGCGACACTTTCATGGCGGCGCATATCGCGTCTGAGGCACAAGGGATGGACCGTGCTGCCGCTTTGACGCGGGCTCTGAACGCTGCAGCCACCTATGTTTCCGGAGAGACACCCCTATGATCCCACTTCATTTCAGCGCAGAGGTCGCGCAGGCCCGCGCCGATGGCGCACCGATTGTGGCCCTTGAAAGCACGATCATCACCCATGGGATGCCTTTCCCCCAGAATGTGGAGACCGCGCGTCTGGTCGAAGCTGACATCCGCGCCTCTGGTGCCGTTCCTGCGACCATCGCTGTCATGGACGGGCGCTTGCATATCGGGCTTGAAGACGCCGAACTTGACGCTCTGGGTCAGGCAGAGGGTGTTGCGAAACTCTCGCGTGCCGATATGGCCGCCTGCATTGCGACAGGTGGCACTGGGGCCACGACCGTGGCAGCCACGATGATCGCGGCGCATCTTGCAGGTATCGGTGTTTTTGCCACCGGCGGCATTGGCGGGGTCCATCGCGGGGCCGAGACAAGCTTTGATATCTCCGCCGACCTGCATGAGTTGGCACAGACGCCCGTCACGGTGGTTGCGGCAGGCGCAAAGGCGATCCTTGATCTGCCCAAGACCTTCGAGGTGCTGGAGACACTCGGAGTGCCGGTCATTGCCTACGGACAGGATAGCATTCCGGCCTTCTGGTCGGCGCAATCGGACATCCCTGCCCCGCTGCGCATGGACAGCGCCGCGCAGATTGCGAAAGCCCACAAGATGCGCGCGGCAATGGGCCTTTCTGGCGGTCAGCTCGTGACCAACCCGATCCCGCAAGAGGCCGAGATCGCCGCAGAGGTTTTGCATCCGATTATCGAGCAATCCCTGGCCGAAGCCGAGGCGCAAGGTATTGCTGCAAAAGCGGTAACGCCTTTCCTGCTGGGCCGGATCTTCGAACTGACGGAGGGTAGGTCACTGGCCGCCAATATTGCACTGGTGCGCAATAATGCGCGTCTGGCAGCACAAATCGCCATTGCTTTGGGCAAATGACATCGGAGCGCCGGTCCATACCTTGCTGTCATTGGGCTGAGCGCATAGATGTGCTGCAACATCCGAACGGAAGCCCGAAATGACCAACCCGCTGCAAGACGACCACAAACCCCGCAGGCCGGGTCTGATCGCACGGTTGCGCAGCAATTTTCTGGCTGGATTGATCATTGTCGCGCCAATTGGACTGACGGTCTGGCTGATCTGGACCGTTGTCGGATGGGTTGATAGCTGGGTCTGGCCCTTCGTGCCGCAGGCCTATCACCCGGAGGAACTGATCAACCGAGTACTCGGGCGCGAACCCGGGAACGAGATCACCGTCAACGTGCGCGGTGTGGGTGTTTTCATCTTCCTCTTCTTTACCGTGCTGGTCGGCTGGATTGGCAAGGGTCTGATTGGACGGTCCTTTCTGTCGTGGGGCGAACGGCTGGTTGACCGCACTCCGGTTGTCCGGTCGGTCTATAATGCGGTGAAACAGATCGCCGAGACTGTGTTTTCGCAGCGTGAGACGTCCTTTGATCGTGCCTGTCTGGTCGAGTATCCGCGCCGCGGGATATGGGCGATTGCTTTTATCTCGATCAACGCCAAGGGCGAAATCGACGCCAAGCTGAATGACGGCGAAACGATCGTGACGGTCTTCCTGCCGACTACGCCAAACCCCACTTCCGGCTTTCTGCTGTTTGTGCCTGAAAGGGATATCAAACCTCTTGATATGTCCGTGGAAGATGCGGCCAAGCTGGTGATCTCGGCAGGGCTTGTTTATCCCAATGGCAAAGACCCCGTGAAGGTCTCGAACCCCGCGGCCTAAACGATGCTCGCACCTGCACTCACCGGTTTCGCAACAGCATTTGCGTTGATCCTCGCCATCGGGGCGCAGAATGCATTTGTCTTGCGACAGGGGCTAGCACGTGCCCATGTTTTCTGGCTTTGCCTGCTCTGCGCCGTCTCGGACGCGATCCTGATCACTGCCGGCGTTCTGGGCTTCGGGGTCATCGTTACGCTGTATCCGATGCTGCCCCAGATCATGGCTTGGGGTGGTGCGGCATTTCTGTTTGTCTACGGCGCTCTGCGCCTGCGGGCAGCCTATATGGGGCAGTATGAAATGCAGCTTGCGGGGAAAAGCGCGGGGCTCTGGGCCACGCTTGCCACCGGTGCCGCGTTCACATGGCTGAACCCGCATGTCTATCTCGACACGCTGGGGCTGGTTGGTGCTGTCTCGACCCAGTTCGTCGATCCGGCGGAGAAGACCGCCTTCGGGATCGGCGCGGTGACTGCGTCCTTCGTCTTTTTCTTCAGTCTGGGTTACGGCGCGCGCCTGCTTGCGCCGGTCATGCAGTCAGCGCGGGCGTGGCGCATTCTTGATGTGGGGATCGGGCTTGTGATGTGGGCCCTTGCGGTCAAGCTGATCAGCTGAACATCTCGGTCAGGTTGACCGTGCTCCGCTTGCCAAGGTCGCCTTTGTGGGACGCCAGAAATTTGTCTGCCGCGGCCTGTCCCGCACTGCGCAGACGCGCGATGATCAGCGGTGTCGGGATTGTCTTGGTCGCGACATTCATGCTGTTCATCAGTTCATCGTCGGCGATCATATGCACCAGCACGTCTTTCATCGTGCCGCGCGTCACCTTGCCGTCGGCAATCAGGCGTTTGACAAACTCGATGGCCCGCAACTCGCGCAGGAGCGAGCTGTTAAAGCTGATCTCGTTGATGCGGTTGGCAATCGACTGGCTGTCGGTCGGCAGTTCTTCGCGGTGAAGCGGATTGATGTTCACGATCAGGATGTCATCGGGCAGGTCCGTTTCGAACAATGGAAACAAGGCCGGATTGCCCGTATACCCACCGTCCCAATAGGCCTCGGTTTCGCCTGACGCGGGGTCGGTGATTTCAACCGCCTGAAACAGGCTCGGCAGACAGGCTGAAGCAAGAATCGCATCGGGTCCGATATCGTCACCCGAGAAGAGTTTGATCTTGCCCGTCCGCACATTGGTCGCACAGATATGCAGGGCTGGCCCCTGATCGGCACAGACTTCGTCATAGTGGAACTGGGTGACGATCCGCTCCAAAGGGTTGCGCAGCATCGCGCCGTAGACGTAGGGCGAAAACATGCGCGACGTCATGTCAAAGCCCATATAGGCGGGGGAATACTTCATCGCCTTGGCCCAAAGATCAGCCGTAGGTGCGGCCGCATCCAGCCAAGCTGAAAACGCTGGGTCGGTGATGGCCCCGATCTGTTCCCAAAGCCAGCTAAGGTTCTCGATTGCGCCTTCGCGCCCACCTGCAACCCATCCCGATTTCAGCGCGGCAGCATTCAGCGCGCCGGCCGAGGTGCCCGAGATCGCCGCAAATTCAATCTCGTCGTCCTGCAAAAGCCGCTCGAGCACACCCCACGTGAAGGCGCCATGCGCGCCCCCGCCCTGCAGTGCCAGATTGATGCGCGTTGCCATCAGATTCTCCGCCTAGAGTGCTGTCCAGCCGCCATCGACGCTGATTGTTGTGCCGGTGATCTGCGCGGCTGCGTCCGAGCAAAGGAAGACCGCCGTGCCGCCAAGCTGTTCGACCGTGGCGAATTCTTTTGACGGCTGCCGCTGGAGCATGACCTGTTCGATCACGTCCTCGCGCGACATGTTGTATTCTTTCATGGTGTCCGGGATCTGTGCCTCGACCAATGGGGTCAGCACGTAGCCCGGGCAGATCGCATTACAGGTAATCGGATCACGCGCCGTTTCCAGCCCGATGGTCTTGGTCAGCCCGACAATGCCGTGCTTTGCCGCGACATAGGCGGATTTATAGGGCGAGGCCGTCAGACCATGCGCAGAGGCGATGTTAATAATCCGCCCGTAGCCCCGTTCGCGCATCCCTGTGACTGCCGCGGCAGTGGTATGAAATGCCGATGACAGGTTGATCGCGATGATCGCTTCCCACTTCGCGGTTGGGAATTCCTGAACCGGTGCAACATGCTGGATGCCCGCGTTATTGATCAGGATATCGCAGCCGCCTGCCTCGACCACCAGACGGCGGCAATCCTCGGCTTTGGACATATCGGCCTGCACATATTTCGCCTCGACACCGCAGACTTTGGCGATTTCGGCGGCCAAGGCGTGATCTTCCTCGCGGTCGGTAAAGGAATTCAGCACAACATTC
Source organism: uncultured Loktanella sp. (assembly GCA_964581065.1). GTDB lineage: Bacteria > Pseudomonadota > Alphaproteobacteria > Rhodobacterales > Rhodobacteraceae > Yoonia. The sequence continues at coordinate 7,314 of CAZOMZ010000086.1, forward strand.
GCGCCGGCCTTTGCCATTTCCCGGGCAACACCCAGTCCGATGCCAGAGTTCGATCCGGTGATGACAGCGGTTTTTCCTGCGAGTGACATGATCTTATGCTCCGATTCTCTTGCGTTGTCCTGAATGTATATGCTGCGACTGCAAAAGCCACCGCACCCAAGAAAAACACGAAAAAAAACGCCCGCACGAGGCGGGCGTAAAGTTATTGAGGCAGGTTTCATACAGGCAAGAAACCTATCGAGC
>CAZOMZ010000087.1:0-7552 GCA_964581065.1 uncultured Loktanella sp.
TCATCACGCCCATCACGCGGGTGATGTCGTTGCCGGCCAGCCCTTCGGTCAGGGCTTTGACCACCGGGATGCCGCCTGCGACGGCGGCTTCAAAGCGGATGACATGGCCTTTGTCTTCTGCGGCTTCGGCAAGGGCCTGACCGTGGATGGCCAGCAGCGCCTTGTTGGCGCTGACAACATCCTTGCCTGCAGCGATGGCGGCTTCGGTGGCATCCTTGGCGGGGCCCTCATGGCCACCCATGACTTCGACAAAGACGTCGATATCGTCGCGGCGGGCGAGGGCGACGGGGTCGTCTTCCCATGCATAGGCCGACAGATCGACGCCGCGATCCTTGTCCTTTGAGCGCGCGGAAACGGCGACAATTTCGATCGGACGTCCGGCGCGGGCTGTCAGAAGCGCAGCGTTCTTCTGGACAATCCGCACTACGCCGACACCGACGGTGCCCAAGCCTGCAATGCCCAACCTCAGAGGTGATGTCATGTCGCGTCATCCATCCATAAATTCCGTCCCGAGCGGTCTAGCCAATTGCCGTGGCTACTGCAACGCGGCGATGTCGATCTGCCGGATTTGTGCCGCGCGCGCCCGCAGGGCCGCGATCCGCACATCAATCACGGTCGCCTCGGCGGCATCCGCCCGAGGCAGCGCCGGAAGCGGCGTCAGGTCGGGGTGCGGTGCGGCCCGCGCCGCATCGCTGATCGTCCCTTCCAGCTCGGGGAAGGGGGTGCAGGCGGCCAGCAGGAGAAAGGCAAGTGTCAAGCGCATGGGCGGACCATAATCCGGCTTGCAGACAAGGGGAACGGCGATCAGCGCTTTTCAAATGAACAACTGTTCAGTTAAATGGCGGCATGGCGCGCAAACAAGGTTCCCACTCCGACATCACCGGCCCCAAGGTGCAGGAAGCCGCGTTGCGCCTGATCGCGCAGCACGGCTTTGCCGCGGTGTCGATGCGCCAGATCGCGGCCGAGGTGGGTGTGCAGGCCGGTGCCCTCTATAACTATACGTCAGACAAGCAGTCGCTGCTCTTTGATCTGATGCGCGACCATATGCTGGCCCTGTTGGCCGCATGGGACGCAGAGGTCAAACCCGAGAGCCCTGTCGCGCAGCTCGAGCATTTCACGCGCTTTCACATCCGTTTCCATCTGCCACGCGCCGATCAGGTGTTTGTGGCTTATATGGAGCTGCGCAATCTGACGCCCGAAAACTTTGCCGAGGTCGAGGCGTTGCGCCGCCGCTACGAAGACACGCTGGAAGGCATTCTGCGCGCAGGCGAGGCTGCGGGTGATTTTGCGATGCAGGACAGCCGTGTCACCACCCGTGCGCTGATTGCGATGCTCACGGGGCTCAGCAACTGGTACCGCACTGATGGCCGGCTTGAGATGGCGCGGATCGAGGCAATCTACTGGGATCTGGTGCGCAAGGCGGTTGCGATCTAGGCAAGCGGTGCTGCTTTCGCTAAGGGAGATGCGGAAGTGGAGACAACCAGATGTTCAATCCCGATCAAGACGGTATCTACGCACGTGTTCAGGCATCGCCCGGGCGGGCGATCTTTTCCTACGGCGTGCTGTTTATCCTCGGGATACTGGTGCTTTATGCCACCCTCACGCAGCCTCCCGCGTTTCACTGGCTGGTCTTCATGATCGGTTTCGGGCTGCTGATGCTGTTCATGGCTGAAAAGCAGCGTCGTGCGGCCAAGCTTGAGATCCTGCTGACCGCGGACGAAGTGATCGACAGTCAGGGCCGCATTCTGGCGCATATGGATGATATCGTCAGTGTGTCACGCGGCGCCTTTGCGCTGAAGCCTTCAAACGGTTTCACCATCGTCACCCGAGACAAGGGATCGCGCGTCTATATCCCCGGCATGTGGTGGCGGCAGGGGCGGCGTGTGGGTGTTGGCGGGATTACAGGCGCTGGCCAGACAAAGTTCATGGCCGAGCAGATTGCCCTGCGGATCAAACAGCGCGATAGCTAGCAGGTATCCGCTTGCGGATCGGGCATGTCCCAGCAAAGCGTCGGCGCCCGCGGCCGGATGACGGTGAATGTCGTGAAGGTCACGTCATCAAGGTCGGTGCCGGTAAATGGCCCCAGACCGATGCGGAAGGGCGCATCGTATTCCACGCGGGTTTCGAGAAGGATTGCGCGGTCACCATTTGCCATCACCGGCAGGCGGTTGCGCATGTTCTCGAGGTCATTGTGCTTTAGGTCGTCAAGATAGCCGCGGAATTTGGACCAGATGACCCGATAGTCGTCCTGGGTTTCACGATATGTATAGACTGTCAGTCTGTAGTCGGGGTTGGTTTCCTCGAAGGTCAGTTCCCGCAACAGATTGTGCGCCCCGTCCAGATAGCTGTCATCGATCGGGGCTTCTTCGCGGCTGAACATGTCCGCGACCGTCAAAGCCGCACGGTTGGCGTTTGATTCCACGCGGAACACATCGAAGTAGACATAAGTGGACAGAAACGCCCAAGTCAGGATCGGGACCATGAGCACAAGCTCAACGGCGACAACGCCGCTTTCGTCATCCCAGAACTGTCGGAGAGCTGATTTCATCGTTAGTTCGTTGCTCTGAACGGCTCGACCACAAAGGCGGCGGTGGACACCAGCGCAAGTGATCCGTCAGCAGCCGAGCCTGCATTTTCACGCACGATCACCTTGCCAAGACCGGTGGTCGGCAACAGGGCGTCGATCCGCGCACAGACGCGCAGCAGCATCAGCTGGTTGTTGGCGGTGGCGTCGATCGGCAGCTCTTCGGGATTGATCTCGCCGCGGTTGATGCATTCGACATTCGCGGGAAGGCCGGTCCATGCCGTTGGATCGTCGCGGACCATCTCGAGATCGAGCTGGTTGATGCAGTCAGGAATGATCATGGCGACATCACAGATCCGCACGCGCAACTGCTCGCGCGTTGGATTGGGCATCACGCCGATGCGGACGTCCCGCACCGCAATGTCGACGCCACGTTCAAGCATGACGTGTTTTGCAGCGATCATGCCGCCTTCATAGGTCATCAGGAAGAAACCGAAGAAGACCGGAAAGACGATCACGAACTCGATAGAGGTCACGCCCCGCTCGTCGCGGGCGAAATTCGAAAGGGTTTGAAGTAGCTTACGCATGGCGGTCAAAAGCTCAATCTGAGGTCTGTGATCTGTTTCGCAATCGTATCGAAGATTTCGTCGATCCCCTTCTCACCATCTGCGTTGGTGAAATTGGTCGAGAACGCATAGGAGGGCTGCGAAGCGCAATTGCTCATCTGGGTCACACCGTTGGGGGGCGCGCCCATGGCAATCGTGTAGACTGTCATGTTGACCTTGGCGAGGCCACAAAGCGACTGCAGCCATGTATCCTGCTGGGCCGACGTGTGAGGTGTGTAGCGGACGTTGTTGAGCGACTTGCCAATCGAACTGGCAAATGTCGGCACATTGGTGTTGCTGATCGCAATCCGCTCGGCGGCGGTGTCGTAGTATTCGGGACGGATCCGCGGACCACTGAAGTTCTCGCCATCGGTCATCAGGATGACGTATTTCACAGTGTTCGTGTTGCCGGCGTAGTCCGCAGGGCGGCTGCCGGCAAATGCAGGGTCGGTGCCAGGCAACGTGGCCAGCAGTGGGCGCATGGATGGATCGAGAAGCGTGACGCCCCACTTCATACCAAGATGGATCGACGTGTTCAGCGACGGCTCCAGATTGCCAATCGCGGTCTTCAGGGTGTCGGCGTTCTGCGACATGACGATGACAGCTTCTTCGGGGCGGCCCGGGCAGACAGGGTCATAGCCTGAATAGTGCTCCGCATCTTCGACCTGCTGGTAAGTGCGCGCCGTGTCGAAGGCCAGTGTCCCATAGTCGCCCAGCGGCACAGGATCGGTCGATCCGGGCGGAACGATGGGTTCGAAGTCGATGCATCGTGTCGTGTTGGTGTGCATCACGGCCGTGTCCTCTCCGGTGTCGATTATCGTCGCCGGAGATGTGTTCAGGGCATTGAACAGTTCGTCGCTGAGGCGGACCTGCTGCGAGTAGGGGATCAGGTTTACGGAGATCTGGTCTCTGTACTCGTCCTTGAGAAGTTCGTCGACGAAGTCTTTCGCCGCGTCACGCAGCAATTCGATCCGCGTTTTCCCTTCGGAAGGGACATCGAGGCGCATCGACCACGAGATATCAAGAATGAGAGATACCTCGACATTGCCCGTGCCTTCGACAGCAGACGAGCGGGCTGGTGCCGTCAGTGTGTCGATCCCGATAAGCCGCAGATAGAATGTGTTCACATCGATTTCGGAATCGACGCTGACAAAGCGGTTTCCGCTTGAGTCCTCGACATCGGGCTCGCCGATGATGTGGTTGGCGTAGCCGGCTTTTTCAAAGAAGTCGTTGACCACGTCTTTGGGATCAAGCGATTGATCCAGCTCGGCGGCGGCCAGCACGGCCCTGTCAGCCACACTTTGGAGTTGAGCGCGCTCGGATTCAAACCGCATGAAGTCTACGGCCATGCCGCCAAGCACCAGCATCACCACCAACAGCAGGAGTGTCAGGACGGTAATTCCGCCTTCTTCGTCACGCGCAAAACGTGCGCAGAGGGACCGGATTGACTGAGGGCTGCAATTGAGGCGACGCATGAAACTTCTCTCCTAGGAGCATAGTTGGCGGACGACGATCATTTCTTGTTTTACGGTAGATGAACAAAAAAGTACGGCAATGCGGCATGATTGGAAGCGAAGACTGAGGTTTCCCTGTCCTTTAGGGCAAGATTAACAAATTTCACAAAAATTAACGAAACATTAACAGACTTCTAGGATAATTGTCCTCAATTTTGCAACAGAAAACATCAATTCGCGCACTTTAAGGTTGAATGGCTGGATAATTCTGCGAATCACTCCGCCCTATGTGAACCCATGATGAATGTATCATTCACATACCTTCAGAAGGCCGATGGTGGTGCCCGGTGCGGGCCAAAACCCGAGCTGTGATTACGGGGGCGAAAGGGGCCTCTTGTTGCGACCTTCCCGAGCGACCGGCCAAGGCCGCAAGTGCGCCATGAAAATCGTCAGAAGTGGTTCGGATATGCGGGGAGCATCCAACCCGTCGCACCGGAGCCAAAAGGTGCCGTAGTGATTCGCGGATTCCCCGATGCGAATGTCAGAAAACTGTTCGAATTGAACGCTGTTAGGCATTTGTTCACGCCAGATTTATATTCAATTCATGCTCGATTTATATAGCTCGAAAAATCTGCTGAAAGCCGCTCATTCCGCGTCTTCGTGATGATGAAAGCCCTGCCCTTGCCTTAAAGTGACACTATTCAAAGACGCACTTATTTGACCAAAATCTGACGGGATTACATCGGATGACAACACGCTGGGTAAAGCGATTCACGCAGGATGACCGCGGCTCTGCAACGATCGAGTCGCTGCTGTGGTTTCCACTCTTTGTGTATCTACTTTTGCTGATCACGGACGTTTCGTTCATTTTCTACGGCAAGGCACAAGCCTTGCGGATTGTGCAGGATGGTAACAGGGCGCTTTCGATCCGTTACCCGGGCATCACAACGAAAGAAGCCGCACAGAGCCATATCCGTACGCAGTTGCTGGCCTTCGACTCCGATCCGACGGTGGTGACGAGTATCGATAGCTCCAACGGATTGATCGAGACGACAGCCAAGATCAACGCCGCTGAACTGATGGCGATTGGCGCCATTCCGGGCTTTGGCGACTTCGAATTCGAAGTGATCGCGCAACATTTTCAGGAGCAATGATCATGTCCGCTACCCGATTTCAGAAACTCCGCAGCTTTGCCGAGGCATTCTCGCGGGATGATCGTGGCAGTATGACAGTCTGGGGACTGTTCGTATTCTTTGTCTGTGGCATCCTTGGCGCCTTTGCGCTGGACGTGACCCACCTGATGGCGGCGCGCACCCATTTGCAGGTCGCAGCAGATCAGGCGGCCCATGCCGCGCTCTATCAGCGCTACCTGATGGATGAGGACACAGAGACGGTCGACGACGTCAAGGACAAAGCCCTGACGCTGGTGGCCGCGACCCTGCCCTCGGGGCGCTACGGGATCACGATGGACCGCAGCAATGTGAATTTCGGTACCTTCGATACGGTAACGCGGACCTGGACAACGGATGAAACCTCAACCGCTGCGGTGCGTGCGGTGGCAAGCTTCAGCCGCGACCGCAACAATGCAGCGATTACTTTTTTGTTCCGCCTGATCGGACGCGACAACTTTGACGTCACTGCACAGTCGGTCTTTGTCGCCTACAGGAAAGCCTGCACGCGCGAAGGTTTCGTTGCCAACGGGATCGTCGACATCCAGTCGAACAACAATTTCGTCAACGGCTTTTGCATCCACTCCAACACACATGTGTCGGTGAACCAGCGGAACTCTTATGAAAAGGGCACAATCGTTTCGATGCCCAATACCGATGACCTCGATCTTCCCGGCGGTGTCGCCTACGCAGAGAATGGCGAGATCGACCCCCAGAACTTCAAGTTGAATGAAGGTCTGCTTGATGCGCTGACGTCCGGCTACATCGATTTGCGCCAGTTGCCGCGGATGGAGAACATGATCCACAATTATCTGGGCGACAATTCGATCTGGGACAGCATGCCAAATCCGCTGGTCGAGCACGACACCGACGATGGGTACCCGTCTTATATCAACGAGGCATTCATTGAGCCGGTGACCCTGACCGCAAAATCCATCACGACAGAGGAGATCCTCGCAGCCGGTCTGGTCACAGAAGAACAATCGCTGGCCAGTATCCCCCGCGATGAGTTCGGCAATCAGATTGAAGGTGCCGACCCGCTGTTGCCCGAGACAAACGGCATTGGCCGCGTCTACCTGATCAATTGTCAGGGCAATAGCGGTCTGACAATTGACGCAACAGGCGCGCCGCTGGCTGACGTCATCGTCATTTCGCCATGCGAGATCAGTTTCAAGAACGGCAGTGCCATCGAACGTGCGCGGGTGATCACAACCGCGACGTCTGCCGACTCGATCAGTGCAACCAACGGTCTGATCGTCGGCAAGACCGGATCCTGCGATGATGGTGCGCAGTTCTTCACACTTGGCGGCATGCGTTTCCCTGCCGGTCTCGAGATCAACGGCTCGCAGTTGGTTGCCAAGAAAGACATCCAGTTTGCCGCTGGTGCGAACGGTCTGTCTGGCGCGTCCTTCATTGCGGGTGGCGAGATCAATGGCACCTCGAACGGTGACATGGGTCTGTGCGGCACTGGCATGGATGACAATCTGGAAGTCGACTATTTCCGCATGGCGCTCTGACAGCAGTCTGACGCCAACGGCAAAGGCCGCGTTGCGACGCGGCCTTTTGCTTTTCTGACGGTCCGTCGAATTTGCGACAGGCTACGTCGAAAAGAGGACATGCAAGTCATCCACCCTGTTGCTACTGTCGCGGTCATGCCAGGGGAGACGACGCATGGGCTATTCCGGATTTCGGGTCATCAAGGAAGGTCTGTTTGGCCAGAAAGGGTGGAAGCCTGTCTGGCGCGAACACGAACCCAAGGCCGAATATGACGCGGTGATCATTTCCGGCGGCGGGCAAGGA
>CAZOMZ010000088.1:0-7530 GCA_964581065.1 uncultured Loktanella sp.
AGGTGCCTCTGCCCCCGAAGTGCTGATCAACGAGGTGATCGACGCCTTCAAAGATCGCTATGACACCGCCGTCGAACTGGTCGAAACCGCCAAAGAGAACGTCGAATTCAAAGTGCCGCGCGTCCTGCGCGAACCGGCCTAACATATGTCAGACTACTACGAATTCGAAGGACGGGTGGAACCTCTTGAATGGGGCACATCAGTCTATACTATCCTGCGACTTCCTGCGGACGTTTCCGCCGCGCTTGAGGGCGAGGGGGCAAGGCGGGTCGAGGGTGAGATCAACGACCACTCTGTCAATATGGCAATGACTAAAGCGCCCGTCATCGACGGTGTATTTCTTTATGCGGGGAAGGCCTTTCTCAAAGAAATCGGTGCCGAGCCGGGCGAGGAACTCTACATTCGGCTCCGCAAAGCTGACCCCGATCAGGTCGATGTTCCGGATGACCTGATCCTGGCCCTTCGGCAGGCCGAAATGACCGACCGATGGGCGGCGCTCACACCTGGAAAACAGCGCGGGCTGCTGCACACCGTCAACACTGCGAAACGGGCCGACACCCGTGCCAAACGGATAGCCAAATTGATTACCGAACTGCCATGACTTCCATCCCCCGCTCTGCCCTGATCCTTGGTCTTGCCGGTCTGATCCCATTTCTCTGGGGCGCGCTGAGCGTGCTTGTCCCTGCGCTACAGCAATGGGCCATCACCAACCTTGGCGGGCGATTTGTCGGACCGTTCGTGCAATTGTCCTATGGCACGGTGATCCTTGCCTTCATGTCCGGCGTTCTGTGGGGTTTCGCCACCAAGGCCGAAGGGCGCACAGCGACCGCAGGTTATGCGCTGTCGGTTATTCCGGCACTCTGGGCATTCTTCATGGTGGGCGGCGGGCCTACGGCAGCGGCCATCAACCTGATTACCGGTTTTCTGGGGCTCTTGCTGCTGGACTGGCATTTCTGGCGGCTGGGGCTGGCGCCGCGCTGGTGGATGCATCTGCGGGTGCTGTTGACGGCGATTGTCGTGATCTCGCTGCTGCCGCTGGTTCTGTGATGGTCGATGAACGCACCATCGCGGTCTATGACGCCAAGGCCGGCGAATATGCCGCGTGTTTCGGCGCCAGCGCGCCCGACCGGACTCTTGCCGATTTTATCGCGCTTATCCCGCAGGGCGGCCATGTGCTAGACCTTGGGTGCGGTCCCGGCACGGCATCGGCGCATATGCGTGACGGGGGGCTGATCCCTGACCCGATCGATGCCTCGTCTGCGATGGTGGCCCTTGCGCGCGACCGCCACGGCCTTGACGCGCGGCAGGCCACATTCGACGCCATCGGCGGGACACAGGTCTACGACGGCATCTGGGCCAACTTCAGCCTGCTGCACGCCGCACGCGCCGACCTCCCCCGCCATCTGGCGGCACTGGCCAAGGCGGCAAAACCGGGCGCCATCCTGCACATCGGCATGAAAACCGGCACAGGCGCGGCCCGCGATGATCTGGCCCGCCTTTACACCTATGTCACCGTGGAAGAGCTGACCGATCTTGTCACCACTGCCGGCTTTGCTGTCGATCACCTGCACGAAGGGGCCGAGGCAGGGTTGGCTGGCACGGTCGATCCCTTCGTGATCCTGCGCGGCCACCGCAATGGCTGAGGTCTTTGCCTATACCGACGGCGCCTGCTCGGGCAATCCGGGTCCGGGCGGCTGGGGCGCGCTGTTGATCGCCCGCGAAGGCGACCGCGTCGTGAAAGAGCGTGCACTGTCAGGCGGTGAGGCCGAAACAACCAACAACCGGATGGAACTTTTGGCCGCGATCACCGCGCTTGAGACGCTCGACCGACCGACCAAGCTGACCGTGGTCACCGACAGCGCCTACGTGAAGGACGGGATCACCAAATGGATTCACGGCTGGAAGCGCAACGGCTGGAAGAAAAAGGGCGGGCTGAAGAACGTCGAGCTGTGGCAAAGGCTGGATGCCGCCGCCGCGCGCCATGACGTGACATGGGAATGGGTCAAGGGCCACGCGGGCCACCCCGAGAACGAACGCGCCGATGAACTGGCACGCGCGGGGATGGCACCGTTTAAGGACGCGCGTTGATCCAGCGCTGCCCCTGACCCTTGGTGGGGGCAAAGCCCCCTCCCGTGGGGAGGGTCGGGGGCTGCGCGGCTTCGCCGCGCGTTGGCCTTCTATCCCACTTTCAGCACGATCTTCCCGATATGCGCGCTGCTTTCCATGCGGGCATGGGCGGCGGCAGCATCAGCCAGCGCAAATTCCTGATCCATCACAGGCGCGATCTTTCCGGCAGAGAGCAGCGGCCAGACATGGGCGCGCAACTCCTCGGCAATGCGCGCTTTGGCAAGGTCTGATTGAGGGCGCAGCGTCGATCCGGTCACCGTCAAGCGGCGCGTCATCAGCTGGACAAGGTTCAGATCGGCCTTTGGCCCTTGCAGAAAAGCGATCTGGACCAGCCTTCCATCGTCCGCCAGCGCCTTAAGGTTGCGCTGGATATACGGGCCTCCGACCATATCAAGGATCAGATCGGCCCCGCCAAGCGCTTGCATTTTTTCAACAAAATCGGCCTCACGGTAGTTGAAGGCCGCTTCGGCGCCCAAATCTTCGCAGGCCTTGCACTTTGCATCCGATCCGGCGGTGGCAAACACGCGGGCGCCAAAGGCGCGGGCCAGTTGGATCGCCGTCGTGCCGATGCCGGAACTGCCACCGTGGACCAAGAACCGCTCGCCCGCGCGCAACCCGCCGCGCATGAAGACGTTGGACCAGACCGTAAAGAAGGTCTCGGGCAGGCAGGCCGCCTGTTGCAGGCTCAGACCCAAGGGCACGGGCAGGCAATGGGCGGCAGGGGTGGCCACATATTCCGCATAGCCGCCACCGGGCAGCAGCGCGCAGACCTGATTGCCAACCTTGGGCCAGGCGACATTTGCGCCGACGGAAACAACCTCGCCCGCAGCTTCAAGGCCCGGCAGGTCACTGGCGCCCTTGGGAGGATTGTAGAGCCCCGCACGTTGCAGCGCGTCCGGGCGGTTCACCCCCGCATAGGCCAGTTTGATCACCACCTGATCGGCGGCCGGTTCCGGCATGGGCCGGTCGGTCAGTGTCAGAACTTCGGGGCCACCGGGTTGCGAGATTTCAATCGCCTTCATCACCACATCCTTTTGCTTTGCCCAAAGCTATGCGGCATCGCAGGGGAAATGACAAATGCGGCGCGCCGTCATGCGCCCCGAGGGGCCATTGACGGGGGCCATTATTGCGAAGGTGGCGGACTGCGCCAAATGCCGGGCAGGTCGATGTCGGGGACCTGCGCGGGGGCCTTGACCGGTGCGGTCAGGCGGGCCAGTGCGGCAGCAAAGGGCTTGGTCAGCGGATTTGCTTTGGCATCGGCCTTGAATTTCTCAAACCGCATGACGTCGTCGATCCGGCGGTCGATGAAGGCGTCGGTCGCCTGCGTGTCGAGGCTGTCATCGCCCAACCAGAACAGGACAACCGCGCTGTAAACCGCCGAGAGCGTCAACCGTTTGGTATACCAGTTCACATCGCGCGAATTGTCGCCCAGCGCGGTCCAGATCGCATCCGCCGTGCCCCAGATCAGCTTGGCCCCGTCCGGCGCCATATGCGGCAGGGCAAACAGGGTGGTCCCGCGGCGCACCGCCTCTTTGTCGTCGATGGCCTGCAGGCGCAAGCGGATCGCATGGGCCACCTTGTCACGGAAACGCATTTCGCGCAGGTCGGCATCCTTCAGCGCCGCGACCATCGCGGCATCGCCACGCCGGTGATAGGCCATTGCCAGATCCACCGCGCCGCGCGGGCAAAGCGTCTTGGCATGCGCCGGCACGAGGCTCGCGTCATGGACGGCCGCGTCGAATGTGGACTGTGACCAGCCGTCAAAGGCGACATGCGGCAGGGCCGCGTCCAGCAGGTCATCAAGCATCGGGTCAACTGGCGCGGGCATCATGGCGTCCTTCTTGGTTTGTCAGTCTCGGCAGAAGCCTAGCACTGGACAATATAGCATTCCTTTGTTATCTGGCCACGTCCTGCAATTTTTGCAAATCCAACTTAGAAAGGTGGTGTTCACCACATGCAGGTAAGTGTTCGTGATAACAACGTCGATCAGGCGTTGCGGGCTCTGAAGAAAAAACTTCAGCGCGAGGGCGTTTTCCGTGAAATGAAGCTCAAGCAGCATTTCGAAAAGCCGTCGGTCCGCAAAGCGCGTGAGAAAGCGGAAGCGATCCGTCGTCAGCGCAAGCTGGCACGTAAGAAGATGCAGCGCGAAGGTCTGCTGTAAGCAACCGTCGACGTGACGATCAAGAGCCCCCGCCCGAGCAATCTGGCGGGGGTTTTCTTTTTGCTGGTCGCCCGAGGCACCGAGATGCCAGGGGCGACTGGTGTGGCGGATGGGCCGCCCGCTTGCCCCCACCCGGGGTCGTCCATTCACCAGCCTGCGCGGTATCCCCAATGGGGCATTGGTCTCACGCGGCAGTGTAAGCGGCGCCCTTCATTCAAACGACCGCCCCATTAGGCTGCGCGCACCGCGGTGCGCGCGGCCGTTGCGGGTTCGTCAAGCTTGAAGTCCGCAATCAGGCCCGCAAGGCGTTGGGACCGGTGTGCGATCTCTTTCGACGCGGTGTTTGTGTCGTCGGCCATTGCCATGTTCTGTTCGGCCAGACCATTGATGACCGTCATCGCCGAAGACAGGCCCTTGAGGTTGGAAACCTGCGATTGCGAGCCATCGGCAATCCGGCGCAGCACATCATCAACCCGCATGATACCTTCCGAGATTTCGTCCAGCACCGCGCCTGTCCGGTCCACCAGCTCGCCCCCTTCGCGCACATGGGTGCCGCTTTCGTCCACCAGTGCCTTGATATCCATCGTTGCCTGACTGGCGCGCTGGGCCAGCGCGCGCACCTCCGATGCGACAACAGCAAAACCCAGTCCGGCCGATCCTGCGCGCGCAGCCTCGACACCGGCGTTGAGGGCAAGGAGGTTGGTCTGGAACGAGATATCCTCGATCATCGAGATGATGGCGCCGATCTGTTCCGATGAGTTCCTGATCCGGTCCATTGCCGATACCGCTTCGCGCATCAATTCAGCCGAGGCCGTGGCCTGTTCCCGCGCGCTGCCGGCAAGCGAGGATGCCGCGATGATATCCTCGCCAAAGACCTCGACTTCCGATGACAGGGTGCTGACCCGCTCGGTTGTCTGGCGGATCGTGTCGACCTGCTCGTTTGACCGCGCTGCCAGGTCGAGCGCCGAGGCATTCATGCCAGAGGCCGCCTGATCCAGTTCGGCGACCGTATTGGCGATCGCCCCCAGAACCTTGCGCAACCGTCCGCTGGCCGCATTGAAATCGCTACGGATCGAATCGTAGTCCGAATCCAGCGGATCGGCGAAGTGACAGGTCAGGTCCGCCTTGGCCAGCGCGGCAAGGCCCTCGGTCACCAGTTCAACGACCTTGCCATGCTTTGCGTTCAGGGCCGCTTCATCATCGGCCTTCATCGCCTCTGCCTCGCGGCGCAAGGCGAGCGTTTCCTGTTTGAAGTGATAGATCGCGCGGGCCATGCGGCTGATTTCATCCTTGCGGTCGATGCTGGGCACCCATGCCGTGAAATCGCCTTTGGCAAATCCGTAAACCACCTGTGTCAGCGCCTTGATCCGGTGGATCATCCATTCGAAACTCGCGATCGCAAAAAGGCCGACCGCGAGAATCGAAACGGCCCCAAGGATGATCACATTGCGCAATGCCTGACTGCTGTCTGCCTCGATCGTCGTGGCAAGCATGCTGATCTCTGCGGTCTTTTCGCTTTCGGCGTTACGCAATGTGTCGATCCAAGCGGTCGAGGTCTGGAACCAAAGGGCGGGTGTCAGCCCCCTGAAATCGCCCGTGGCCACACCAGAGACAATGGCCTCACGCGCGGATTGCACAGCGGCGAATTCCGGTGTGGCATAGATTTCATCCACGAAATCCGTTCCGTTCAGGATCTTGGTGGTTTCGTTCAACAGTGCCTGCTGCGCCCCCCCGTGCCCGAGAAAGACGCCATAGATCTCTTGTGAAAACGTGCCGCCCAGACCGGTGGCCCCGGCCGCCCGCTCCAGCCCTGCGCGTTCTTTTGCGGCGGCCAGCAACGCACGGGCCGCCTGCAACCTGCCAACCGCACCCTGCCCTTCCTCGGTGGTCAGCGGATAGGCCACAACCAGCAGATCATTGATGATACCCGTGTAATACCGTCCCACATCCGGCACGGTGACGTTGCCCCCCTGCACCTGATTGCGGAAGGCCGCCAGATTGGACAGACCACTGCGTACCCTTGCATAGGCATCGCCGCGCGCGACGGACAATTCCGGTATCTGGTTCAGGGCTTTGGGCAGTTTAAGGTCTGTCAGCGGCCGCTGTCGCGCCAGATCGGCGGCAAAATTATTGCCGCCCGAGGCAATAAAGCCCGCGGAAAACCCGCGTTCCTTTTGCAATTCATGCACAAGATCGTTGATCGCCACCTGTTCGTTCGCCAGCACAACCGAGCGCGACGCGAGGTCCAGCCTTTCCCGCTCGATCGTGATTTTCAGCCACGAAAAATACGTCGCCAGAGCCAGAAGTGGCAGAATGATTGCCACCATGATGAAACGCAGCTTCATATCCGAACCTATCTTGTGATCAGTTCGGGCCTGTCTCGCAGCTATTCCCTAAGACTTGGCTAAGGCCTGCATTTTAGGTTGCGCACGGCACATCCACCTGCGTCCTCAATCCGGGCGGGATGGCCGTCTGAGCCGTCCCAGAACAATCACGACAAACCCCATGGCACTGACCATCGACGCCAGATTGATCGTGACCCACAGCACCCGCCAGCGGACGGGATGGTATTGGGCATATGTGCGCAGTTCGGCGTCCGGCAGGCCGAAGGGCAACTGCGCAATCTGAAGATAGCTATAGGCCACGCCCGCAACGCACATGCCCGCAATCAGGGCCACGGGCGCCTTGGCGACAATCCAGTCCGTCGGGCCCAACAGGCGCCCCGCCCCTAATGCTGTTCCGGCACCAGAATTTCGCGTTTGCCGACGTGGTTGGCGCTGCTGACGACGCCTTCGTCCTCCATCTGCTCCACCAGACGTGCGGCCTTGTTGTAGCCGATTGCCAGTTTGCGCTGGATGTAGCTGGTCGAGCATTTGCGATCCTTGATCACAATCGCAACGGCCTGATCGTAAAGCGCGTCCTCGCCGTCGGTATTGCCACCCAGACCCAGCACCATATCGATGTCGCTGGCCTTTTCGTCTTCGGGGCCTTCGACCACGCCGGACATGTACTCGGGCGGACCGAAGGATTTGAGGTGGTTCACGATCTCTTCGACTTCCTCGTCGCTCACGAAGGGGCCATGCACGCGGGTGATTTTCGAGCCGCCGGCCATATAAAGCATGTCACCCATGCCCAAAAGCTGCTCGGCCCCCATTTCGCCAAGGATGGTGCGGCTGTCGATTTTCGACGTGACCTGGAAGGAAATCCGGGTCGGGAAGTTCGCCTTGATCGTGCCGGTGATG
>CAZOMZ010000089.1:0-7478 GCA_964581065.1 uncultured Loktanella sp.
CTGGCGCGGTTTCATGAACGTATCCGTCTGGCCGGTGACCTGATCACCGAAGAGGCGCTGACCGCTGTGCTGGACCGTTGCTATACCGCCAATGGCACTGACCCGATCACCTATTTCGAAATCACGACCGTCGCGGCCCTGCTGGCCTTTGCCGAAACCCCTGCGGACTACACGCTGTTGGAGGTCGGTCTTGGCGGGCGGCTGGACGCGACCAATGTGATCGCGAAACCGCAGATCACCATCATCACGCCGGTCGATATGGATCACCAGCAGTTCCTTGGCGATACCATCGCCAAGATCGCGGCCGAGAAGGCGGGGATCATCAAGCGCGGTGTGCCTTGTGTTGTCGGCCCCCAGCATGAAGACGGATTGGAAGTGATCGAGGCTGTTGCTGCGCGCCATGGTGCGCCGCTTCTGGCTTATGGTCAGCACTGGCATGTCACGACGGAACGCGGGCGGCTGGTCTATCAGGATGAACGCGGTTTGCTTGATCTGCCTTTGCCGAACTTGCCCGGTCCGCATCAGGTGATGAATGCCGGTGCCGCGATTGCGGCTCTCCGCGCCATGGGCAAGGACGAGGCCGCTTGCGAGGCTGCCGTGACCCGCGCCTATTGGCCCGCACGGATGGAGAAACTCACCAACGGCGCGCTGGTTGATCTGGCCACCCCCGCCGAGCTGTGGCTGGACGGTGGCCATAACCCCGCCGCAGGCATCGCGTTGGCCGATACCCTGCGCCAGCAGCCCCCCAGACCGACCCATCTGATTTGCGGGATGCTGAACACCAAGGATATCGGCGGGTACTTGCGTCCTTTGGGCGAGGTCGCGGCATCGCTTACCGCTGTGTCGATCCCTGACGAGGTGAACACCATCCCCGCCGAGCGCACCGCGGAAGAGGCGCGCAAGGTTGGATTGGCCGCAACCGAGGCGGCGTCGGTGCAGGATGCCATCAACGCCATCACGGCCGCGCACCCCAACGCCCGCATCCTGATCTGCGGCTCGCTCTATCTGGCGGGGCATGTCATGCGCGAGAACAGCGCATGATCCGCGCCGCCACCCTCGTGCTGGCGCTTGGCGCAACGACGGCGAATGCGACCGAGTATTTCTTTTGCTGGGAAGGCGAGAACGGCTACACGATGACCGGCCAGATGAGCCTTGCCGCCGATGCGCGCGAAAAGCCCATCGTCACCGAGAACGATGTCACCGAATTCCGTATCGCGGGCTACAAGGACGGCATCCTGATCGGCAAATGGGATCAGGCCACGCGCGAAGGCGATGATCCGTGGTTTCTGACATTCGATCCCGAACGGAATGCCTTTTTCACACCCGGCGAATTGGGTCTGGGCGTCAGTCAGGCGTGGAACGCAGGCGGCAATGCCGATGATTGCGGCAACCCCGGCTTTGGCTTCAATCTGGGTAATTACGCGCAGGATTTCTGCCTCAACGGTGTCTGGGTCGAGGAAAGCGGGATGCCGCCCGAGACCCCGTTTCTGGTGAGCCCGATACCCGTCGACCCGCAATGCCGGGTTTATGCACCGCTCAGTTGAACGATTCGCGAATCAGTCACTTGACGGCGAATCACCACTTCGCTTAGTGTCATCGCAACGCGAAGCGCCATAAAAATCAGGCGTGGACGAGCAGTCTTGGCAGGGCGAGTGGGCGGGCCTTATGGCCTGTCTTCTTGTGTTTTAGGGGCCAGTCATCCGCAACAATTCGCCGCTCTGTCTGCCTCGTGATTTGCATCTGGTGGAACAGTCTGACTAGGGTGCCCCGAACGGGCAGACAACAAAGACAGATCCCTTGCGAAACCATATCCTTTCTCTGGCGACCGCCGCCGCTCTGCTGTGCACGACCGCCCCCGCTATGGCGGATGTTGACATGGGGGCCTATCTTGCGGGCCGACAGGCTGATGCGGCCAATGATTTTGCCGCCGCTGCGCGGTTTTTCAGCAAGGGCCTACAGGCCGACCCCGCCAATCCGACGATGCTGGACAGCGCCTTGCGTGCCTATGTGGGGCAGGGCGATTTTGCCCGCGCCACACCGCTGGCGCAGGCGATGCTTGCACAAGGCAGCGCCAATGCGATCAGCCATTTGATCCTGCGGACCCATCAGTTTGAAACCGGCGACTGGGACGGCGTGATTGCGGCCCTTGAGGCAGGCCATTCCGTCGGGCCTCTGGTCGATATGCTCTCATTGGCCTGGGCCCATATGGGCCGTGGCGACATGAGCAGCGCGATGACCGCCTTTGATGCGGTGATCGCGCAAGAGGGCATGGCACTTTATGGCGTGATGCACAAAGCCTATGCGCTCGCGTCAGTCGGGGACTTCGAGGGGGCCGAGCGTCTTTTTGCAAACGGTCAGGGCGGGATGCGCTACAACCGTCAAAGCGCGATTGCCCATGCGCAGATTCTCAGCCAGCTTGGGCAGAACCCGCTTGCGCTGCAGTTGCTGGGGAACGTGTTTGGTGCCCAGCCTGACCCGCAGATCGTCCAGTTGCGCGACGCGCTGGCCGCAGGCGAGGCGGTCGCCTATCAGGCTGTCCGCACACCGGCGCAGGGTATGGCCGATCTCTATCACGTCATTGCCGGACTGGTGCAGGATGAGGCACCCGGTGACTTTACCCTGCTTTACACGCGCGCGGCCAACCACCTCTGGCCCGAGAATACCTCTGCCTTGCTGATGTCCGCGCGTCTGCTGGAAGACCTTGGCCAGTATGACCTTGCCAATGCCGCCTATAGCCGCGTCGCGCCGGATGATCCGTCTTTCCCTGCCGCAGAGCTCGGCCGTGCCGAGGTGCTGCGCGCAGCAGGCCGCAACGAGGCGGCAGTCGAGGTGCTGGAGGGGCTGACCCGTCTCTTCCCCGATCTGCCCGATGTCTATGCCGCCAAGGGCGATACCCTGCGCGAGGCTGAACGTTATGACGCGGCCAACCGCGCCTATACGCAGGCGTTGTCGCTTTACGACGATCTCGACCGCTCGAAATGGTTTGTCTATTACACCCGCGCGATCACCAGTCACAAACTGGATGACTGGCCGGCCGCCGAGGCTGATTTTCGCGCCGCGCTGGCGTTGCGCCCCGATCAGCCGCAGGTGCTGAACTATCTGGGTTATTCGCTGGTCGAGCGTGGTGAAAAGCTGGATGAGGCGCTGACCATGATCGAAACCGCCGCTGCCGCGCGGCCCGACAATGGTGCGATTGTCGACAGTCTGGGCTGGGTCTATTTCCAGCTTGGCCGCTATGACGAGGCGGTCATTGAACTTGAGCGTGCGGCCTCGCTGGAACCTGTCGATCCGGTGATCAATGACCACCTTGGCGATGCGCTTTGGGCGGTGGGCCGCGAGATCGAGGCGCGTTTCCAGTGGCAGCGTGCCCTGTCATTTGATCCTGTCGAAAGGGATGCGCTGCGTATCCGTGCCAAATTGGAGCGCGGTCTGGATGCGGTGCTGGCCGAAGAGGGCGCCGACCCGATCAGGGTTGCAGGCGAAGACCGATCCGGTGCCGGCAACTAGGGCCCCTGCCAAGGTCAATCTGACCCTCCATGTGACCGGTCAGCGTGCGGACGGCTATCACCTGCTCGACAGTCTGGTGGTCTTTGCCGATGTGGCCGATGTGATCCATGCCGCGCCTGCGGATGATCTGACCCTGACCGTTTCTGGTCCCTTTGCCGAAGGCGTGCCCACAGATGCAAGCAATCTGATCCTGCGGGCCGCGCGCGTGCTGGCCGAGGCGCGGGGTGTCACGCGCGGTGCTGCGCTGCATCTTGAAAAGAACCTGCCGCATGCCGCAGGGATTGGCAGCGGATCGTCGGATGCCGCGGCGACCCTGCGCTTGCTGGCCGATCTGTGGCAGGTCGCCCCTTTGTCTGCGGATGACCCTGCGGTTCTGGGATTGGGTGCGGATGTGCCGGTCTGTGCGGCTGGTCCTGCCCCCCAACGCATGGCGGGAATTGGCGAGGAGCTGAGCCCCGTGCCTGCGCTGCCGCCCTGCGCGCTTGTGCTGGTCCGCCCGCCTGTCGCCGTGCCGACCGGTCCGGTGTTTCAGGGGCTGGCGACCAAGAACGGCACGCCGATGCAGAAGATGCCGGAGGATTTGGCATTTGCAGGTTTTGCGGCGTGGCTGGCAAGGCAGCGGAATGATTTGCAGCCCCCCGCAATCGGGATTGCGCCGGTGATCGGGCAGGTTATCGACACTCTGCAGTCCCATGAAGGGGTGGCGCTGGCCGCCATGTCGGGATCAGGGGCGACCTGTTTTGGTCTTGTCGCCGATCTGGCACAGGCTGAGGTGATTGCCGGCGGGCTTCGCGCCGGACACCCCGACTGGTGGGTGGCCGCGGGCCGGATGCTTTAGCTTTCGCCTGACCCTTCCATCCGTTTCCAGATCAGACTGAACAGCGTCTCGCCCGCCAGCGGGTTCACGCAGTCCGAGATCAATACCGGTGCGCCGAAGGGGACCGGATGCGGCAGGGGCAGCGTCTCGGCGGCGTCGCGCCGGACCTGCGGGATCATGGAAAGATCGGTGGCATCGGTCATGGGATGATCCTAGCAAGGCTGCGTCAGCCGCGCAAATCCAGCCGTGCCAGCACATCGGCCATCGTGCGGACAGGTTCGGCGCCTGAGCCCGCAAAGCGCGCAGCGTCACCATCCGGTGCAAATCCGAAGCAGCGGATGCCCGCCGCCTGCGCCGCACGGCAGCCGGTCGGGCTGTCGTCGATCATCACGCTGCGTTCGGGGTCAACGCCCAGATCGGCCATGATCCGGTGGATCATATCGGGCGCGGGTTTTGGCCCGTGGTCGTGGCCGGAATAGATATGCGGGGCGAAACGCTGCCAGAGACCGCTGGGCGTCAGTGTGATTTCCATCTTCCGCACCGGACCGTTCGAGGCGATGGCCTTGGCAATGCCGCGTGCGTCGAGCCGGTCGATGATCTTTTCCACACCGTCGATGACGGGCACGCCTTCGGACAGACGTGCGAACACACGATCATAGAGGGTTTGCAGCCAACCTTCGGGCAATTGCGCGCCGCGCCGCATCGCCTCTTCGCCCACTGACGCCATGGTGCCGCCGACAAAGAGGCTGTGGACTTCGGCGGGTGTCACCGCCAGCCCGTAGGCGTTCAGAAAATCGCTGATCACAACATCCGTCGCAGGCTCGCTGTCCACAAGCACGCCGTCGCAATCGAAGATGACCAGATCAACCGTCATGACGCAGGAAGGTGATCCACGTGTCACCATAACGGCGCTGGTCGAGGGTGGTGAAACCGATGGGGGCGATCTGGGCGGTGCTTTCCTCCCACACGATCAGCGCCTGGGGCGCGATCCAGCCTTTCGCTTTGGCGGCGTCCAGCGCATTGGCCCCCAGCCCCTTGCCATAAGGCGGATCGAGGAAGATGAGGTCGCAGGCCGCACCCTCCGGCAGGCGCATGGCATCGGTGGCGAGCAACGTCGTATCCGCCTCGCGCCGCAGTTTGGCGATATTGGCGCGGATCAGCTTTTGCGCCGCCCGCCCGCTATCGACAAAGGTGACATGGGACGCGCCGCGTGACAGGGCCTCAAGCCCCATGGCACCGGTGCCTGCAAAGAGGTCCAGCACGCGGGCGTCCGTGACCGGATCACCGAACCGCCCACCCAGCAGCACGTTGAAGAGGCTTTCGCGCACGCGGTCGGTCGTCGGGCGCAGATGCGCGCCCGCGTCGCCCTTGCCGACCTCGGCGAGGCTCGTGCCGCGATGGGTGCCGCCGATGATCCTCACGCCTTCAACAGGGCCTTCATATCGGTGGCGGGGTCGGTGATCAGCGCAGGGTCGGGAGACTTGCCGCCTTCGATCAGCCGCTTGCCGATCATGTAGTTGCGCGCGTCATTCATCGCATCGACGGCAATCAGCCGGTCGCCGTTGTAATACCAGTGCGAGACGGCATCGCCGTCGCCCTTGCGGACGTAGACGTCCGTGTAACCCATGTTCAGCCCTGCGATCTGCAACTTGCAGTCATACTGGTCCGACCAGAACCATGGCTTCGGCACATAAGGTTTGTCACCGCCCGCGATGTTCACGGCCACCGCCTCGGCCTGATCAATGGCGTTGCCGACGCTTTCCAGTCGGATGGTCTGGCCTTCGAAGTTGCAGGTGGCACAGTCGCCCGCCGCCCAGATATGCGGGTTCGAGGTGCGCCCGTGATCATCCGTCACGATGCCGTTGTCGACGTTCAGCCCTGCCATCTCGGCCAATGCGGTCGCAGGGGTGATCCCGACGCCGACGACGGCAAAGTCAATGTCCAGCACGGTGCCATCGGTCAGTTCCGCGCCCGTCACATGACCGTCGCCGATCAACCGCACCAGCCCGACACCTTCGCGGATATCGACGCCATGCGATCTATGCAGCGCGCGGAAATAGTCAGAGGTCGCGGGCGCCGCGACCCGTTGCAGGATACGGTCGGCCATTTCGACCAGCGTCACCTGCAGGCCCAGTTTGGAGGCCACCGCCGCCGCCTCCAGACCGATATAGCCGCCACCGATGACCAGCAGGCGCTTGCCGGCAGTGAATGCCGGTGCCATCGCGTCGGCGTCGGCCAGATCGCGCACGGTAAAGACGCCTTTCAGGTCGCCGCCAATGCTGGCGGGCAGTTTGCGCGGGGCCGACCCCGTGGTCAGGACAAGATCGTCGTACGAGATCACATCGCCACCGCTGACAACGATTGCCTTTTCACCCGGGCTGATCTCGAACACCTGGGTGTTCAGCCGCAGGGTGATGTTGTTGTCGGCGTAATAGGCGGCAGGGCGCAGATAAAGCCGCTCTTCGGCCATCTCGCCCAAGAGATAGGCTTTGGAGAGCGGAGGGCGCTGGTAGGGTGGTACGGCTTCGGACCCGATCAGCGTGATCTGCCCGTCAAACCCTTCGCTCCGCAGCTTGGCCACGCAAGAGGCTCCGGCCTGTCCGGCCCCGATCACAACGACATGTGTCATGGTTAATGTCACTTTCCTTCTGGCGTTCGGCGTGGCGCACACTACATCTGGGCAAACCACTGGTGCAATGCGTTGAGGAGCAACATTTATGACAATCGCGGTAGGGGATACATTGCCGGAAGCGACATTTCTGGTCTTCGGGGACGACGGCCCCGGATCGGTCGATCTCGGCCCCAAACTGAAGGGCCGCAAGGTCGCCATTTTCGGCCTGCCGGGTGCTTACACCCGCACCTGCACCGCAGCCCACCTGCCCAGCTTCATCGCCGCGATGGATGACCTGAAGGCCAAAGGCGTGGACGAAGTCATCTGTGTCGCTGTCAACGACCCCTTCGTGATGAAGGCATGGGGCGAGGCGACAGGTGCGATTGAAGCGGGGATTACCATGCTGGGCGATGCCGACGCCAGCTTTACCAAAGCGCTGGGCCTGACCTTTACCGTGCCACAGCTTGGCTTCTTTGACCGCTCGCAGCGCTATTCGATGCTGGTCGAGGACGGGAAAGTGACGATTTTCAACCCCGAGCCGCC
>CAZOMZ010000090.1:0-7401 GCA_964581065.1 uncultured Loktanella sp.
AGATGACTTGCCAGACCCGCTCGGCCCGACCAGCCCCAAAGTCTCGCCGCCGGCGACATCCAGCGAGATGTCGTGGAGAATATCCACGCGCCCCGCGTTGCCGTCGAGCGACAGGCTGGCGTCGGTGATAGATAGAACGGGAGCGGTCATGCGTGCGGCCTCTGAACGGATGGGTTCACTTGGATATGGGGTCTTGTCCCGCGCTGCCAAGGTGATGGGGCTGGTTTTGCTGACTTCTACGGCTTTGCAGGCCGAAGAGATCACAATTGCTGCCCTCGGCGACAGTTTGACGGCAGGCTACGGCCTGCCCCAATCAGATGGATTTGTGCCGCAACTTCAGGCCTGGCTGGACACGCAAGGCGTGGATGCCACAGTCATCAATGCAGGGGTATCAGGGGATACCACGGCAGGCGGACTGTCGCGGGTCGGCTGGACCCTCTCACCGGAGGTGGATGCAATGATCGTGACCTTGGGCGGCAACGACTATCTGCGCGGTATTGATCCTGCCGTCAGCAAGGCCAACCTTGATGGCATTCTGGCCCAGGGACAGGCCGCAGGTGTTGATATGCTATTGGTAGGTCTGTCTGTCGGCGCCAACTACGGGCTTGACTATAAAGAGGCCTTTGAAGGGATGTATGCCGAGCTTGCCGCCAAATACGATGTGCCGCTCTATCCCGACTTCGCCGCAGGTCTCAGGGCCGCGGCGGGCATGGGTGAAGGTATGACCGAGTTTCTCCAAGCTGACGGTATCCACCCCAACAAGGACGGGGTCGAGGTCATTGTTGCGGCAATCGGGCCGTCGATTGTCGATCTTGTCGCCGCGGTGGAGTGACCGGTGCCGGGGCGTCTGTTCCTGACGGAATGCGTCGCCGGTAGCAATGATCCGCCACGTCTCAATATTGCACCGGGACAGGACATCTGGACCATTACGGCAGAAGGGGCGCGCAAGATGCGCTGGGGGCTGATCCCTTCGGGGCGGGTCAACGCGCGGGGGCGGCCGGTGATGGAAACGATCATCAACGCACGCTCCGAAACTGTCTTTGACAAGACCGCCTTTGCCGGTGTGCAACGGGCGGTTGTTCCCGTTTCCGGCTGGTATGAATGGACGGGCCAGACACGGCGCAAACAGCCCTGGAGGATCAGGCGGGCAGATGGCGAGACCATCTATTTCGCTGCAATCTATGATGTGTGGCAGGGACCGGGCGGTGTTGAGGTTCCGCAGGTCGCAACAATCACCTGCGACCCGTCGGCGGATGTCCGCGATATTCATCACCGGATGGGGGCAATTCTGGAAGAATCCCAGCTTTCGCAATGGTTTGGCGCTCCCGATGATGTCGCCCGCGCAATGCTGCGGCCTTATCCTGACGGTCGCCTCTCCGTCGAAATGGCAGACGACGTAGACTGGCAGGGCGCGTGACGTTAGCCTTCCCTCATTGTCGCATCACATAAAGGGAGAAAGTTATGTCAGTTGCCAAGGTCACAGAGATTATCGCGTCCTCGTCCAAGTCATTTGACGACGCAGTCGAGACAGGGATCGAGCGGGCGTCAAAGACCCTCAAAGGGATCACCGGCGCATGGGTTTCCGACCAGAAAGTGACCGTCAAAGACGGCAAAATCGACGAATACCGCGTCGTGCTCAAAGTCACCTTTGTGCTGGACGACTAACGAGAACGGGCACGCCCAAAGGCGTGCCCGTCTCATGCTTTTGTGTGCCGTGTGTCCTAGTCGGCCAGAACAAGATTGACGGCGCTTTCGCGCCCGTCACGGCCTGCTTCGATGTCGAATGTGATCTTCTGATCGTCGCGGAGAGTTGTAAGACCCGCCCGTTCGACTGCAGAGATATGCACAAAGACATCCTTCGTCCCGCCTTCAGGCGCGATGAAGCCGTAACCCTTGGTCTGGTTGAACCACTTGACTGTACCAGAAGCCATGTCGTTTCCTCCTCAATTGCCGCTCGCGAGAGTGCAGCGGCGCGGCGCGGTCAAACGGATCGGTAGACTGGGCCGGGGGGATCGGGCAGTGGTCGTCAGATTAACGTTGCTGTGACATTATGACACATCTGTCATAAATTTCAACCCGAGAGCAGTGTCAGGCAACGTTTACAGGCAAGGCCAGCAGTGACCTATCAGAGCAGTGCCAGATTGACGGCGCTTTCACGACCGTCGCGGCCTGCTTCGATGTCAAAGCTGATTTTCTGGTCGTCCTTCAGGCCGGTCAGGCCGGAACGCTCGACTGCGGAGATATGGACGAAAACGTCCTTGCTGCCGCCGTCGGGAGCGATAAAGCCGAAGCCTTTAGTTGTGTTGAACCATTTCACGGTGCCAGTAGCCATCTCGTGTTTTCCTTCATTTTCAATCCTGCCCGCATGATTGCGGCAGTGCGGCTGAGTCAGTGCAAGATCGAAAGACTGTAGCCGAAAAGGAGAACAGTGGGTCGAGGTTGGATAACGTCTGCACCCTGCACATGGGGCTTTGTGTCGCATATTGCAAGGATAATCGGTGCGGGCGGCCCCATAGGGCAGGGCAATTCAGGGCGCGCGATACGCGATCCCTAGCGCCATTTGCGAAACAGTCTCTTGTTAAGCGCAACAAATCTGTCGACGGGCCAGGTCCACAAAGATCGTTCCTTTGCAAAGAGATAGAGGTAGCCCAGCAGGCTGGCCAGCCCGGCGCCCAAGACATCAACGATCAGGTCGCCCATCGTGTCATCCAGCCCGGATTTCTGCATATTGAGGCCGAACCAGCTGTCCATCGTATATTCGAAGATTTCCCAGCACGCCCCCACCGTGACGGCAAGAGCGAAGGCAAGAAAGCAGATCGCCCAAGAGGGCGCCGCATAGCGGTCACCCTCGAACATCATCAGCACAAAGAGAAATCCCACCAGCCCGAAACCGATTGCGGATGATCCATGCAAGGCAATGTCCCACCACCAGACACGCTCATAGAAATCGAAGGCCTCTCCCATGAAGACGGTGGCAATCACAAACAGTGTGATGGCAACCACAAAGGGCAGAGGCAGCGTGATCTGCAGGCGCCGTGCCAGCAGAACGGGGGCAATGGCCAAGGCAAGGGTCGCAATCGCGACAAAGCTGAGCGACCAGCGCCCGTCGAATGCCGCCAAAACGGCGGACAAGACAAGCAGCGCCCAGATGCCTGTCACCAGAAGCCCTTGTTGGCGGAGTTGACCGAACAGGTGCGCTCTCCCTCTGTTTGCGGCCGTCAGGACGACCTATATGGCGAGCATGACCGTGCCACGCAACAGATCGTCCTACCGCTTTGCCAGCTACAATATCCGCAAGGCGCGCGGGACAGACGGTGACCGCAACCCTGGCCGCATTCTCGATGTTATCAACAGGTTAGGGGCGGACGTCGTTGCCTTGCAAGAGGCGGACCGCCGATTGGGGGATCGACCGGCGGCTTTGCCGCGGGGGATGATTGCGGCGCATTCGGATTTTGAGGTGGTCGATCTGGCGACCAATGAAGTCAGTCTGGGCTGGCACGGGAATGCGGTTCTTGTGCGCAAGGGGCTGGCCGTGGACCGGGCTTCGCGGATCACGCTGCCAGGGGTGGAGCCGCGGGGTGCTGTGGCGGTCAGGCTCGCGGAGGGGCCGCTGGTCGTGGGGGTTCATCTGGGTCTGCTGCGGTCGTCGCGGCGCCGGCAGTTGCGCAAGATTATCAATTCTCTCAAAGACTTGCCGGATACGGTCGTGATTGGCGACATGAACGAATGGTCGCCCCGCCGAGGCTTTGAGGCGCTGGAGGGCAAGCTGACCCTGCATAGCCCCGGGCGCAGTTTCCACGCCTCCCGCCCGATTGCAGCATTGGACCGCGCGGCATTGGGAGACGCCCTTGTCTTCAAGGACGCGGGTGTCGAAGAAGGGCCTCTGGCCCGCCGTGCCTCGGACCATCTGCCGATCTGGGTGGATGTGGAAATGCGCGCCGACTTCACAGCGTGAGTTGACGAGGACGTGCCGGAGCGGGCTGGCGGGATAGACCGATCCGCTTGACCCCGCAACGCGGATCACCCGAGAGAGGTTGTTTCGCTCTCTGGAGCTGGAGGGGTAGACGAACGAAGCGATGGGGAAGGTGAGCCTGTGAGGGGGGCGTGGGCTATATCATCAGGTCATTGCCAATCACCGCCAGAACTTGCGATACACCAGCCTTCCGAAAGGCGTGCAAAACCAGTCCCTCGGAGTGTTGTTGGTTGCGTCACGGAAATTGATCTTTGGGGCCGTAAACGACGCGGCGTACCGACCGTGATAGTAGCGGGCCGATGATACCCCGAAGAGAGTCTGCAGGACAAAGACCGATGAGGCGCGCCCATCGACCACGCCATGAATGACCTTGGATGTCGAGATATCCATTACTTTGAACACATCCGCGCAAAACGAGAGTCCGTGATCGTCAGAGTATGAGGGTGCGTCCAGAAGTACGAATGAATAGTCGCGATGCGGAATGCCTGAATGGGCATATCCACGAAAGAAACCCATCTCGAATTTTTCACGTGGACCAAGAATAATTTCGACAACATCGGTATATTTGTCTGGCAGGTTCGCAGAGGCGATTGCGTGCCATTCCTTGACGCTTTCCATGCTGGTGATCCTGCCTTGATAAGCAGGATCCTCGGCACGCATTTTCTGCACCAAGGCTGCCAGCACAAGCGTGGATGATCCGGTACCTGACTCGAGTATTTCGGTCGGGCGATGACGCAGAATGCCTTTTACGGCGAGCC
This sequence comes from uncultured Loktanella sp., assembly GCA_964581065.1. Classification (GTDB taxonomy): domain Bacteria; phylum Pseudomonadota; class Alphaproteobacteria; order Rhodobacterales; family Rhodobacteraceae; genus Yoonia. The sequence goes on from CAZOMZ010000090.1 coordinate 4,732, forward strand.
ACAGCGTGATCCATTGTGTCCCTGTCGTCTGTGAGGCTTCACGATAGGCTGAGAGCTCTTGCTCCAAATGCGGCATCAGCCGAAAAATCTTTCGACGGCAGTAAACATTCAGCGTTCTTTGAACTGCTTTGCGCATTTTGAGATGGCTCCGTTCGGGGGCATTCCAGACGTCGTAAGTCGATTTGCCCGTGGTAGCAACTATGCGGGCCGATGTGCCCCCGACGGGACGACGTTCAAGCGCAACTGCAGAACCTTTCAGTCAGTTTGCGAACTCTCTGAAATGCGCACCTTTGACTGCGCCAGCCGACTCAAGGTTGCGCGCACTACGCGCCGCGGTCGTCCCTACCCGCTGAAGGTGGTGATCAGGAAGAAGATCGCTCCTGAAAGCAGGGCGGCGGCGGGGACTGTGACGAGCCACGCGGCGATGATTGTCATGAAGTGCGACCGCCGGACGAGTTTGCGGCGGCGGCGTTCTTCGGGGGCGTATTGCGGCCGGTCGGGCATGGCGAGGCGGGCCTTGTGGATGCGGCGCTCGGCGTCCCACTCGCGGAAGAACCCGACGCCGAAGACGGCTCCGACGGCGATATGTGTTGATGACACGGGCAGGCCCAGCCAGCTGGCCACGATGACGGTGATCGCGGCGGACAGTGCGACGCAATAGGCGCGCATGGGGTTCAGCTTGGTGATCTGGTTGCCGACCATGCGGATCAGCTTCGGGCCAAAAAGGAAGAGGCCGAAGGAGATACCAAAGGCGCCGATCACCATGACCCAGATGGGGATGCTGAAGGATGTGGTGAAGTCTCCGGACTGCGACACCGCGACGATGGCGGCCAGCGGGCCGACGGCGTTGGCCACATCGTTGGCACCATGCGCAAAGCTGAGCAGGGCGGCAGAGACCACGAGCGGGATGCCGAAGAGGACCTTGAGGGACTTGTTGCGGTTCTCGAGGCCGGCGGACTGTTTGCGGATCACGGGGATCATGATCAGCCAGACGGCAATGGCAATCACAAGGCCGATGAGGATGGCGGTCGGCAGGTCGATCTTGATGAGCTTCTTGAGGCCTTTCAGCGCGAGATAGGTTCCGAAAGCGCCTGCCATGATCCCGACGAGGATCGGTACCCATTTGCGGGCTGCGGCGATCTTGTCATCCTGATAGATGATCCGCGACTTGATGATGAAGAGAAAGAAGGCCGCAATCGCCCCACCCAGCACAGGCGAGATCACCCATGAGGCGGCAATGCCCGACATCGTCCCCCAAGAGACCGCAGAAAAGCCTGCAGCGGCAATTCCGGCCCCCATCACGCCACCGACGACCGAATGCGTGGTGGACACAGGCGCGCCCACCCATGTGGCAAGGTTGACCCAGAGAGCGGCTGACAGAAGGGCGGACATCATCGCCCAGACAAAGACATCCGCTGTGCCCATACGTTCGGGTTCGATGATGCCTTTGGCGATGGTCGAAACGACGTCTCCGCCCGCGATCAGCGCGCCTGCGCTTTCGAACACAACAGCAATCGCGATGGCCGCACCCATCGACAGCGCATTGGCGCCGACGGCTGGGCCCATGTTGTTGGCCACATCGTTGGCACCGATGTTCAGCGCCATATAGGCGCCGAGGCAGGCTGCCACAATCACGATGAAGGAGTTCTGCGCCTGACCAAAGAACAGCATCGCCGCAAGGCCCGCCAGCACAACAAAGATGAGCGATACGCCAACCCCGACCATCGGACGGCCAACCGCGCTGGTTGCTGCTTCAAGATTGGAGAACCGCGCGAGGTCGCGATCCAGGGTTTCGAGGTGGCGTGGATCGCTCTGGTTATCCGACATACTGGTCTCCTTGGTCTGGCCCAAAGCCTTAGCGGTTTCGGGGGCAGAGGCGCAATGATTCCGTTAACCTTTTGGGAGAAGTTACTGGTTGGGAGAAGTTACTGGTCGCGCAGGATGGCCTTGAGCTCCGGTTCCTGCACCATCGCGGCGGCATCTTCGGCGCTGACCCATTTACGGGTGCGTTCCTCGACTTCGGGGAACTCATCTGCAACTTCTTTCACGGCAACCGAATAGACCAGTGTTTCTACCGGCACCGGCAGGCCGCTGTCACTGCGTTTTTCGTAGGTGTAAGTCCCGATGGGGTCCTGTGACGCCCTGCCTTTGGTGACGCCGGCTTCTTCCCAGGCTTCGCGCAGGGCGGTTTCGTGGGACGACAGGCCGCGTATCGGCCAGCCTTTGGGGATGATCCAGCGGCCTGTGTCGCGGCTGGTCACCAGCAGGAATTCCTTGGCATCGCCCTTGCCGCGATGGCACAGGGCGGCCATTTGCAGGCGCTTGGGGCGACGGAAGGCAAGCGTCAGGAACGCGCCGACGGTTGACGGGAATTGGGGTAGCATCTTGAAACCGCTCAATAAATTATTCTTTTGATTGAGGCGAGTTTAGCCCACATTTTCGGAAGTTTCAATTCAAGGTGGAAAACCCGCGCCGACGTCGAAATCCGCGGTCAATCGGGGCAGCCGGTTGCGCCGTAAACCGCAGTCTCAGATGGCATAGTTCGCGGATAGGGTGGGGAGTGGGCCTTAGCCCACCCCCTACCGCACAAACTTCTTATGCTTCATCCGCTTCGGCTCCAGCGCATCGGCGCCCAGCCGTGCCTTCTTGTCTTCCTCGTAGTCGGTAAAC
>CAZOMZ010000091.1:0-7371 GCA_964581065.1 uncultured Loktanella sp.
TTCCCCAAGAAACTGGTTCACCAGCGTCGATTTCCCTGCGTTAGGACGGCCCAGAATGGCGACCTGCATGGGCTTGTTCGGGTCGTAGTCGACCTCCTCACCATCTTCGACGGTGACATCCACATCCGGCGCATCCGCAACGGCGCGTTCTGCAAAGCCATCGGCCAGGGGCATCAGCACCGCCAGAAGATCAGTCATTCCCTCGCCGTGCTCGGCACTCAGCGCCAGCGGATCGCCAAGGCCCAGACCATAGGCCTCCAACACGCCCGCCTCTCCGGCGCGCCCCTCGGCCTTGTTGGCCGCAAGGATCACATTGGCGTTCTTCTTGCGCAGGATATCGGCGAATACTTCATCCGCAGGCAAAAGCCCTGCCCGCGCGTCGATCATGAAAAGACAGACATCGGCCATCTCGACCGCACGTTCGGTCAGGCGGCGCATCCGGCCCTGCAGGCTGTCGTCGGTGGCCTCTTCCAGACCGGCACTGTCGATCACAGTAAAGCGCAGGTCGGCAATCCGCCCCTCGCCTTCGCGCAGGTCGCGCGTCACCCCGGGCTGGTCATCGACAAGCGCCAGCTTCTTGCCAACCAGACGGTTGAACAAGGTGGATTTGCCCACATTGGGACGACCCACGATTGCAAGGGTAAAGCTCATCTTACGGCTCCTGACGCGTTAGAACCGCGCCGATACACCAATCCTGCGTCAACGGAAAGCGTGGAGTTGCCCGTCCTTGCTGACCACATAAAGTGTCTGGCCTGCAACCACCGCGCCCGTGGCCGCACCACCCGGCAGGCTGAGCTGCGAAACCAGCGCGCCCGAGACCGGATCAAACGACCGGATCAGCCCGTCCGAGGATGTCACGATCAGACGCCCACCGGCCAGAACGGGCCCGTAATGGCTGAAGACGCTGTTTTGGCGACGTGTTTCTTCTTCGTCTTCAAAGCGGGGCAATGCCGTACGCCAGACGGCCTCGCCCGTGCGCGCATCAAGCCGCACAAGCTGGTTGATGTCGTTGACAAGGAACACCGCATTGCCGACCGGCCAGACCGGGCTGACGGCACCTTCGGCTGCGGTCCAGAGACGTTCGCCGCTGTCCAGTGCGATCGCCACGGTGCGCCCGCCGAAATTCCCGATGTAGACACGGTTGCCCGCGATCACCGGATCACCGGCAATATCTGTGACCAGCGACCCTGCGCTGCCCAGACGCTCGCCTGTGACGTAAGTCGACCAACGCTCGATTCCGCCCAAGGGATAGGTCGCCACGACCTCGCCCGAGGGGAAGGGAATCACGACATATTCTCCTTGCGTGGCCGGTGCCGCGCCGCCTGCGAAATTCGCCACCGAAGGCGCACCTGCCCGCTGCCAGACGATCCGTCCGTTATCGATATCCAGCGCCCAGGCGGTGCTGTCGCGCCCGACCAGATAGACCAGATCGCCGCGCACGGTTGCAGGCGCTACCGCGGGCGCATCGAGATCCTGCACCCAGAGGGTCGCACCGGAAGCGGCATCAAGGGCCGAAAGCTCGCCATAGCCCGTGGTCACAAACAAGATACCATTTGCCACCGTCAGACCACCGCCCGAGGCATCGTCCGCCCCGTCACGGCGCGGCGTCAGGTCACGCGACCAGACCACAGCACCCGTGTCAGAAACCGCCGTCACGCGCGCGCGCGCATCCAGCGTGTAAACCAGACCGCCGGCAACAACCGGATGCGCCGTAATGCGCGCGCGTTTGCTGTCGCCTTCGCCGATGGCAACGGTAAAGGCAGGGTTCAGCGAAGCACCCAGTGCGGGATGTGTGATTGTATGGCTGGCCGACCCGTTCCGATGGGTCCAGGCGCCGTTGGTTTGCGCCGCAGGCAGGCTGACAGGCGCTGCAACATTCTGTGTCACGGCTTCGGGACGGATGTCGAAACGCTCACCCGGGAGCACGAAATCATCCTCTCCACAGGCTGCAAGCAGCATCAGGCTACAGGCACCGGCAAGTAGGGCTTTTACGGTCACGGGGGTCACTTCCAATCCGGCTACTGGTTGACGGTCTCGGGCGACGGTTCGCCCAATGCCACCATGAGCGTCTGGACGCGATCACGCAAGCCACGTGTCACTGCCGCGTCCTCTTCGATGCGGCGCAGAATGGCGATGGCGCCTTCGGTGTCGCCCTCGTCCAATGCGAGATAGGCCAACTGTTCCTGCGCCAGCAGGCTGAAGGGACGACCGGCTGCGGAAAGAGCCTCAAGGTTGGCTTTGCGTGCGGCGATATCATCGGTGGGCAGCATGGCCGCTTTGAAGGCCGCCAGATCGCGGTACATCTCGGGCACGTCACCGTTGGTGGCAAGCGCCGTCAGGGTTTCAGAGGCGGCTGCATAATCGCCCGCCTCTTCCTGTGTGGCGGCCCGCAGAAGCAGCGCCACAGCAGCAGATGGTCCGTCAGTATCGATCCCCGCCATCGCATCGGCGCGGGCGGATGCATCATCGACCTCGAGCGCGGCCAGCAGCGCGTCGCCGGTTGCCTCGGCCGCGGCGCGCTCTTGTGCGTTGCGGTATTCGTTAAAGGCCGCACCCCCGACCAGAGCCAGCACCGCCGCAACGCCGATCCAGCCGTAACGGCGCAGATAGCCATAGAGCTTTTCGCGGCGCACCTCTTCGGTGACTTCATTGATAAAGCTGTCGGTGTCGCTCACCTGTCGTCCCCCTTGCGCGCGGGATCAAATCCCTTTGGCCGCGTACATATCGTGAAGGCGGCGGGATGAACAAGAGCGATGCGCCATTTGCGCGACACTAAGCCCCCGAAACGCCGGATTGGCGCCTTGCCCGCGGCGCGCGGTGAGGTTAATCTGAACCAATTAGTTTAGTATACTTTGCGCGATCCACTGGGTATTGAACCGCGTATGACTTCAAGAGCCGCGACGGCGGCCTTGACCCTGAAGGATAAGACGATGCGACTGATCCCTGTGGTAACCGCCATTCTGGTCTCGGCGGTGCTATACGTTCTGGTTTTTGAGCGCGACCGCCTTATGGAACTGGCAGGCGGCACCGGCACAGACACAACCGCCTCATTGCAGGACGCCACCGACGCGCGGGGTGCTGTTGCACCCGCGCCTGAAGGCGCGGTCGCCGTCGTGGCCATGCATTCGCAGGCGCAAACCATTGACAGCGCAGTGATCCTGCGGGGCCGGACCGAGGCCGCGCGTCAGGTGACAGTCGCGGCCGAAACCTCTGGCCTTGTGATCTCTGCGCCCTTGCGCAAAGGCGCGGTCGTCACCCAAGGCGATGTGATGTGCAGGCTTGATCCCGGCACGCGCGAGGCATCACTGGCCGAAGCCGAGGCCCGTCTGGCCGAGGCGCGCGGTCGCGTGCCCGAAGCCGAAGCCGGTGTGCTTGAGGCAGAGGCCCGCGTGCGCGAGGCCGAGATCAATCTCAACGCGGCCCGCCAGTTGTCGCAGGACGGCTTTGCCTCTGAAACGCGTCTGGTCAGCGCCGAAGCCGCAATGCAAGCCGCCACCGCAGGTGTGCAGCGCGCCCGCTCGGCTGTCGCATCGGCGCAGGCGGGGATCGAATCCGCCAGCGCTGCCGTTGCCATTGCCACCCGCGAGATTGAAAAACTGACCATCGTCGCCCCCTTCTCGGGCCTGCTTGAGACCGACACCGCCGAAATCGGCAGCCTGATGCAGCCCGGCACGCCTTGTGCGACGATCATTGATCTTTCCGAGGTCAAACTGGTCGGCTTTGTGCCCGAGGCAGAGGTCAGCAAGGTTGCCGTCGGTGCCTTGGCCGGTGCCCGTCTGACCAGCGGACAAGAGGTGCGTGGTCAGGTCACCTTCCTGTCGCGCAGCGCCGATGAACTGACCCGGACCTTCCGCGTCGAGGTTACAGTGAACAACGCGGACCTTGCGATCAGTGACGGGCAGACCGCCGAAATCCTGATTGCCGCAGACGGGCGCACCGCGCATCTGATCCCCGCATCGGCCCTGACGCTGGATGACGATGGGGCCTTGGGCGTGCGGATCGTGGCCGAAGGCAATGTGGCGATGTTCATGCCTGTCTCGCTTTTGCGGGACACAACGAACGGTGTCTGGGTCACCGATCTGCCCGAAGCGGTGGATATCATCACCGTCGGGCAGGAATTCGTGGTCGATGGTGTGCCGGTAACCCCGACCTTTACGGAGGCCAAGGGATGACCGGCCTTGTCGATTGGGCCGCCGCCCGCGCGCGGATGGTGCTGGCGTTCATTGCGCTGTCGTTGCTGGCCGGCGGCATGGCCTACGTCGGACTGCCCAAAGAGGGTGAACCCGACATCGAAATCCCTGCCGTCTTTGTGTCGGTCCCCTTCCCCGGCATTTCGGCTGAAGACTCCGAATCCCTGCTGGTCAAACCGATGGAGGCCGAGCTTGCCGATCTTGACGGGCTCGACACCATGTCCGCAACGGCGGCCGAAGGTTATGCCATTGTGGTGCTGGAATTCGACTTTGGCTGGGACAAGACACAGGTGCTGGCGGATGTGCGCGCCGCGATGAACCGCGCCGAGGCACAGTTTCCCTCAGGTGCGGACAGCTACACTATCGACGAATTCAACTTCTCCGAATTCCCCATCGTCATCGTCAACCTGACCGGACAGGTGCCCGAACGCACGCTATTGCAGGTCGCCAAGAACCTGCAGGAACGGATCGAAAGCCTTGATGCGGTGCTCGAAGCCGGTCTGGCCGGACAGCGCGACGAAATGGTCGAAGTCATCATCGATCCGCTGCGCCTCGAGGCATATAACGTGACCGCTGGCGAGTTGATCGGCGTTGTGACCAACAACAACCTCTTGGTCGCCGCTGGCGAGATCGAGACCGATCAGGGCAGTTTCTCGGTCAAGATCCCCTCGTCTTTTGACGAACCGCAGGACATCTACAACCTGCCAGTCAAGACAAACGGCGACCGCGTCATCACCTTGGGTGATCTGGCCGAAATCCGTCTGACCTTCGAAGACCGCGTCGGCACGGCCCGCTTTAACGGGGTCAACACCGTGGCCTTGCAGGTGGTCAAACGCAAGGGCTTTAACCTGATCGACACAACCGCCCTTGTGAAAGAGATCGTCGAGGATGAACGCGCAAGCTGGTCGCCGGAATTGCAGCAGGCCATTCAGGTCGGCACATCCAACGACCAGTCGCGCAACGTCGCATCAATGGTCAGCCAGTTGGAAGGATCCGTCCTGACGGCGATTGCATTGGTGATGATCGTGGTTCTGGCCGCCCTTGGCACGCGCCCTGCGCTGCTGGTGGGCTTTGCGATCCCGACGTCCTTCCTTTTGTGCTTTGCCCTGCTGGCGGTGATGGAGATCACGATTTCTAACATTGTCATGTTCGGCCTGATCTTGGCCGTCGGCATGCTGGTCGACGGGGCCATCGTGGTTGTCGAGTACGCCGACAAACGCATCCGCGAAGGCACCGGCCCGATGCATGCCTATGTCGAGGCGGCCAAGCGCATGTTCTGGCCCATTATCTCGTCCACGGCGACAACACTCTGCGCCTTCCTGCCGATGCTGTTCTGGCCCGGCGTGCCGGGGCAATTCATGGGTATGCTGCCGGTCACGCTGATTTTCGTGCTCTCGGCCTCTTTGGTCGTGGCGCTGGTCTATCTGCCGGTGATGGGCGGTGTGACCGGACGGCTGAGCCGCGCCTTTGGCGGTGCCTCTGACTGGCTCAGCGCGCGTTTGCCGTGGGTGGTGCGTGCGCTCTTGGTCTTTCCCGCGATCATGGTGGTCTTTACCGGCGCGATGCTGACCCTGAACCCCGGCTATCTGACCGGCGAAGCGGTGCAGACAACCGGCCTTTCAGACAGTCTGCCGGGGATGGTACTGTTCCTGCTGGGTGCATTTGCCCTGTCGATCACGATCGGGGCCGCCAAGATCGAACGCAAACCGCGCGCGATCAAAGCAGGCTACCGGCGGACGCCCTTCGGACATGTGATGCATTTCATCACCGGCAATCCGGTGATGCCGCTGGTCACCGTTGGTGCTGTCGCTTTCGCGGTCTTTTCGATCTTCGGCTACTATGGCGCCAACAACAACGGGACCGAGTTCTTTGTTGAATCAGAACCCGAGCAGGCCATCGTCTTTGTGCGCGCACGCGGCAACCTGTCCTTGGCGGAAAAGGACGCGCTGGTGCGGCAGGCCGAAGAAGTTGTCCTTGCCCACCCCGGTGTGATCACCGCGTTCTCTTTCGCCGGAGACGGTGGTCTGAACACCGATGCCAGCGGCGCGGGAACCCCAAGCGACAGTATCGGGCAGGTCCAGCTTGAAACGATCCCTTGGGAGGATCGCGCCGGTATTGCAGAACTCGACGGCGACATCGTGCTGGCCGAGCTTCAGGAAGCGCTGAACGACATCCCGGGGATCGAGACGGAGATCCTTGCGCAGGCGCGCGGTCCCGCCTCGGGCAAACCAGTGCATCTGCGGATGCGGGGCGACAATTGGGAGGAGCTGATCGCAGCCACCACGATTGCCCGCACCACATTCGAAGCCACCCCCGGTCTGATCTCGATTGAAGACACGCTGCCCCTGCCCGGCATCGACTGGCAAATCAACGTCGATGTCGAAAAGGCGGGGCGCTTCGGGGCCGATGTGGCGACCGTTGGCGGGATGGTGCAGCTTGTGACGCGCGGCATCCTGCTGGACACGATGCGGGTGGATACCTCGGACGAAGAGATCGAAATCCGCGTCCGCCTGCCCGAAGAAGACCGCGTGCTGTCAACCCTCGACAGCCTCAAGGTGCGGACCAATCAGGGGTTGGTGCCGCTCTCGAACTTTATCACCCGCACACCTGTCGAAAAGCTCGCCCAGATCGACCGCCGCGACCAGAAGCGGTTCTTTGACGTCAAGGCGGATGTGGCCGACGGGCTGACCAGTCTGACGGTGGATGGCGACCGCGTTGCGGTTGTCCGCATTGTTGATGAAAACGCCAGCGGGATGGACCGCTATGCGGTGGAAACTCTGGTAGGCGATCTTGGCTTTGCCGATCTGGCGACACTGGTGGACGCAGGCGATGTCGCTGAGACCCCGCTCAACCCCAATGAACGCATTGCCTATCTGACCGAATGGCTGGAGACCAACCCCCTGCCCTCCGGCATCACTTGGGAATGGACGGGCGATCAGGAAGAACAGGCTGAATCGGCGGCCTTCCTTTCGGTTGCCTTTACCGGCGCGCTGGGGCTGATGTTCATCATCCTGCTGGCGCAATTCAACAGCATCTACAATTCGATCCTCGTGCTGATGGCGGTGGTCATGTCTACCGCTGGCACGCTGGTGGGGATGCTGGTGATGGATCAGCCCTTCTCGATCATCATGACCGGCACGGGGATTGTGGCGCTGGCGGGGATCGTGGTGAACAATAATAT